>JAZKEH010000408.1:0-9665 GCA_040387155.1 Pseudomonadota bacterium
CCCAAAGGCCAGTACATGCTGGCCATCACCGAAAACCTGCCACCCGAGGTCGAGCCAGTAGCCGATTCGGCACTGAATACCAGCATTACCGGCCGTCCGCTGAATCGCCGCAACTACACGCCGTATCTGGCGGCTGTGGCCATCGCCATGCTGGCGCTCAACCTGTTCAGCAACTGGCAGCAACCGGCGCCGACACCGGCCAATCCTTTTGCGGAAAGCAAACTGTGGCAGCCGATGCTCGATGATGCCTCACCAATCCTCATTCTGGTCGGTGACTACTACATCATGGGTGAGCAGGACGCCGCCGGTAATGTGAACAGGATGGTGCGCGAATTCGATATCAACTCGGCCGCCGAACTGCTGGAAGACCAGGCAAAGGGGCAGGCTGACAATTACCTGAACCTTGATTTGGCGTACACGCCAACCAGTGCGCCCAAGGCCATTGCGCAAGTGATGAAGGTGTTCGGTGCGCAGGGCTCACGCGTCAGCGTGAAGATGATGTCGGAATTCAAAACCACCGACCTGGTAGGCAACCACATCATCTACCTTGGCTATCTGAGCGGGCTGCAAAGCCTGACGGATCTGATGTTTGCCGCTTCCGGCCTGGCATTGGGGCTGACCTACGATGAACTGATCAATCTCAATGACGATACTGTCTATGAAAGCAGCTCGGGCCTCTCGGTCGGTGAAGCCAGCTATAAGGACTATGGCATGTTGTCTGCGTTCCCGTCGCCGAGTGGCAAACAGATTGTTCTGCTGGCAGGCATGCGGGATGAGGGATTGGTAAATCTGTCGGAAGAGGTGACAACCCCCGACAAGCTGGCAGTGCTTGAAAAGACCCTTGAACAGAAGGCGGGTGCAGAGCCTGCCTTTGAAGCACTGTATGAAGTGCTCGGATTCGACAACACCAATTTCGACGCGAAGCTGGTCTTCAGCGATGAGCTCGATACCAATGTGTTGTGGGAAACCCGCCTGATTGGTCAGCCGTGAACGTGTAATTCAAAACCAGCACCCACAAAAAAGCCGGCTATCAGCCGGCTTTTTTATACATCCTGGGTTTGCTTACGCAGCAACGATCGTCAGTTTGACGGCGGCAGTGACTTCGCTGCCCAGCGCCAGATTGATCGTGAACTCGCCAGTTTCGCGCAAGGCGCCGTCCGGCAGCAGCACTTCGCTCTTGCCAACCTGCTGACCCGCAGCAGTGATGGCGTCGGCGATGTCGCGCGTACCAACGGAACCGAACAATTTGCCTTCGTCGCCAGCATTGGCTGCGATGGAAATCGTCAGGCCATTGAGCTTGTCTGCACGACCCTGCGCAACCGCCAGCTTTTCGTCGGCCTGTTTCAGCAGCTCGGCTTTGCGGGCTTCGAAGTTGGCCAGGTTATCCTTGGTAGCAGGAATGGCTTTCGAATAGGGGAACAGAAAGTTGCGGGCATAGCCGGCTTTGACACTGATCTTGTCGCCAACGCTGCCGGAGCGGCCCAGCTTTTCCAACAAAATAACTTCCATAACACACCTCGTTTTAATTCCGGCTTTTGTTGCCGGCCTTTAACTTGTTAACAGTTTAACCAATTCGTTCAATTCAATTTGCAAATCAGGCAGCAGGCAGTCGCTTGCGTATATCAATTGCGCTGTCTACAAACCCCAGCAGGACATAGGCCGGCGCTGCAATAAACAACAGCAGGTAAGCCAATATCACCCACGTCGTGCCCATCTTTCTCTGTGCAACCACGCTGTGTACTACAGCAAGGCCGTTCAGTATGGGCACCATACAAAACATCATCAGCCAGTCATTCAGCGGGCTGACGCCATAGACGCCCAGTGCGACCAGCACCAACAGCACGCCCATCAATCGCCGATCGAACCGCAGGTTGTGAAACTCCTGGCGAAAACCGCCGGGGTTGTACAACAAGGCCTGCCAATAACGCCCGAGCAACATACAGCCCAGCATCATCAACATCTGGTAGCCGCCGTAAAACCGCAGCAACGCATCGACCAACTGCCTGGAAGTGGCCGTAACCACTTCACCGTCTACTACTACCTGCAGGCTGAGGCCATTGGCCACCAGCGTGTCCATTATTTCCTGCGAGTGGGCAATGTAGGTCTGTTGCAGCGGCAGGCTCAATTGCAATAACACGCCCGCCAACATGATCAACACGCTGGTCATCTGCCAGGACTGCGTTTTGCGCAATACCAGGCTGGCCAGCACTACTCCCACCAGCACGAATGCGGGACTGGGATCACCCAACAACCACTGCAATCCTGGCGGCAACATCGCCCATAACAGGATTTGTATTCCGTCCTGCAAGCCCCGGCGCAATATGACTAATGCCACTACTGCGCCGCTTACTACGCTGAGACCCGGTATCAGTCCGAACAGCACTGCCACAGTTGCCGCTTGCAAGCGGCCGGACATTACATATTCGGCTAAACCGCGCATCAGGGGCTGCCTGTGCTGTTATTACCCAATCAAACTTCGTGTGAATCCGTGTACGGAATCAAGGCCAGGAAACGCGCGGTCTTGATGGCGGCGCCCAGCTGACGCTGGAAGCGTGCCTTCGTGCCAGTGATGCGGCTCGGTACGATCTTGCCGGTTTCGCTGACGTTGGCTTTCAGGGTTTCGAGGTCTTTGTAATCGATCTCGGTAAAATTCTCCGCGGTGAAGCGGCAATATTTACGGCGTCGGAAGAAACGCGCCATGATGAATCTCCTGTAACTGGGGTGGGGGGAAGAAAAACTGCTTATTCAGCCGCAGCTGGTTCAGCGTCGGTTTCTTCGCCGTCAAATTCTTCTGTGGTCTCTTCGGTACGCACACGCTGGCTTGCACGTGCTTTGCGTTCACGATTCTCGTTTTCCGATTTCTGGATTGGAGACATGTCGGTTACAGCCGCATCTTTCTTCATCACGAGGTTACGGATGATGGCGTCGTTGTAACGGAAGATGGAGGTCAGTTCGTTCAGGACTTCGTTGCCGCATTCCACGTTCATCAGAACGTAGTGGGCTTTGTGGATTTTGTTGATTGGGTAAGCCAGCTGACGGCGGCCCCAGTCTTCCAGGCGATGTACGGCGCCGCCGGAATCCTTGATCATCTTGGTGTAACGTTCAATCATGCCGCCAACCTGTTCGGATTGGTCAGGATGAACCATGAACACTATTTCATAGTGACGCATTTATGCGCTCCTCGTGGGTTAATGCTTCCCCACTTTAGAGCCCTCAGCGGCAAGGTGGCCGCAGGCGAACTGTTAAGGAGTGAAGCAAGGAGTTATGTGGAAGTGGGGTTAGCCACCCGGGTACTGCAAAAAGAGGCGGCATTCTATGGGCATTGCCGGGGGCATGCAACCGGATTATGCCGGCGTAACAAGGCTTTCCACCCTCGCCAGCGCCAATACTTGCTCTCCGATGTCACCCGGCCACGCGGAAACGGCTGCGCTCAGGCCGTCAATATTTCCTGCGAACAGCAGGCGTGACGCTTCCTCAAAACCAGGCAGGTTGCCTGCCACCGCATGCATGAAGTGGTAGGCCGCGGTCGCGCGCGCCTGTTGCAATTCCTTCGGCGCCGGATCCTTGCTGGCGCGTTCGATCAACTTACGCAAGGTAACAGAGGCGCCACCCGGCTGGCTGGCCAGCCAATCCCAATGGCGGGGCAGTAGCGTTACTTCCTTCGCGACCACGCCGAGTTTTGGGCGGCCTTTGCTCTTCGGAGAATCGGTGGTGGCGTCGGTAGGCACAACCTCCCGCAGGTCCAGATCCACCTGCCTGCCGGTCTCAGTGTCGAATATGAGCGGCTGAGCGTAAGGGTTTCCAAGCAAGTAGGCACTGACTTGCCGGGCTGTTTCAGACAGTGAGCCAGTGGCGATGCGGTGGGGGCCATCGAAAGCGACAAGGAGAGAAGAGGGATTCATTGGCGACCTCGGGAATCAGAGATTGCGAATATTACCCGGGTAAAATTAGATTGGCAATATTACCCGGGTAATTTAACTGCCACGCGCTGGCGCACCGCTTCAAACAAAGAGACCCCGGCCGATACCGACACATTCAGGCTGCTGACTTCGCCCGCCATCGGGATCGAGAATAAGCCATCACAAAGTTCACGGGTGAGCCGACGCATGCCACTGCCCTCGGAACCCAGCACGATGGCGAGTGACCCTTTGAGATCGGTTTTGTAAATGCTTTGGGTAGCTTCGCCGGCAGCGCCTTGAACCCAGACGCCGCGCTGCTTCAGCGCTTCGATGCAGCGGGCAAGATTGGTCACGGTAACAAAGGGAACGATCTCAGCTGCACCGCAGGCGACTTTGCGGGCGGTCGATGTCATCAGTGCAGATTTGTCTTTGGGCACGATCACAGCATCGACGCCGGCAGCCTCGGCCGAGCGCAGACACGCGCCGAGGTTATGCGGATCAGTGACGCCGTCGAGTATCAGCAGAAAGGGAGGGCGCTCAAGCCCGTCCAGCATCTGGTTCAGGAAACCTTCGCTGCGCTCCAGCTTGAGCCCTTCGCACAAGGCCGCGATTCCCTGGTGTACTCCGCCGGTACGTTCATCCAGCTCGGCGCGCTCGACTTCGCGCACATTGATGCCGAGACGAGAGGCGCGTTCCAGCAGCGGCAGCAAGCGCTGATCGCTACGGCCTTGCAACACCAGCAATTGCTGGATGCTGTCCGCATTGTGTTTGAGGATGGCTTCGACCGCGTGTACGCCGAATACCCAGTCGGGCCCGTCAGACGGTGCGGATTCATCGTTGTCGCGATAACGCGGTTTGTTCTTGGGGCGACCTGCATCGAAAGTGTCATTGCCTTTCGACTGGTGCTGCCAGGGTTTGTGCTTCATGCGGGGTCTCTTGAAAACTTCTTAACGGCGCCGCGAACGACGCGAACCTTTATCGCCCTTGCCACTCTTGGGTTCGGCCCGTTTGTGTTTCGGAATCGCGCGACCCACGCCCTTGGCTGGCAAGGTGGAGCCGACCAACTGCAGATCTATCTTGCGATCTTCGACATTCACATGCGACACCACCACGCGTAACTGATCGCCGAGGCGGAAGCTCTGGCCACTGCGTTCGCCCGTCAATGAATGCGTGACTGCGTCGAAGTGATAGTAGTCATTCGTGAGCGCGGTGACGTGCAACAAGCCTTCAACGTAGACATCCTTCAGTTCGACAAACAAACCGAAGTTGGCCACCTTGCTGACGAGCCCCGCAAACTCTTCGCCGATCTTCGCCTGCATGTACTCACACTTGAGCCAGGCGATAACGTCCCACGATGCAGCATCGGCCTTGCGTTCGGTCTGCGACAGATGCGTGCCCATCACGACAAGATCTTCGGCGGTATACGGATAAATGGCCGGCTTCTTCAATGCAGGTGGTTTGCCTTCACGACGCACGCCAACAGTCTGTTTCGGATTGCGGATCAGATACCGGATACCGCGATGCACCAACAGGTCGGGATAACGTCGTATCGGCGACGTGAAATGCGCATAGGCCTCAAAACCAAGCCCAAAATGACCGAGATTTTCCGGCTGATACTGCGCTTGCATAAGTGAGCGGATCACCAGGGTTTGCAGCAGGTGGCGGTCAGGCCGTGCCGCGAGCTTGAGCAGTATCTGCTGGAAATCCTTGGTGGTTGGTTTCGCTTTACGTGCAACACCCACGCCGAGCTGACGCAGGAATTCGTACAGGTTTTCCAGTTTGTCTTCGTTGGGTCCTTCGTGCACGCGATAGAGGGCAGGCAGTTTGGCCTTTATCAGCAAGTCAGCCGCTGCCACGTTGGCGCACAGCATGCATTCTTCGATCAGGCGATGCGCATCGTTGCGTTCAACCGGTACGATTTCCTTCACGCGACGCTGCTCGGAAAAGATCAGGCGGGTTTCTACAGTTTCGATATCGAGTGCACCACGCTGAGCGCGTGCCTGCAGCAATACTTTGTACAGCGCATAAACCGCTTGCAGATGGGGCAGCAGATCGCGGTACTTGTCACTGATGCGCTGTTGCAGCGATTTTTCGGTGTCGGTCTGTGGTGTCTGCAACATCGCAGCAACTTCAGTGTAGGTCAGACGCGCATGCGAATGAATGACGCCTTCGAAGAAATCGTACGAGTCGATCTGGCCGTCCTTCGTGATGTTGAGTTCACACACCATGACGAGCCGGTCTTCTTTCGGCTTCAGCGAGCACAGTCCGTTCGACAGATGTTCAGGCAGCATGGGCACTACATGGCCGGGGAAATACACGGAGTTGCCACGCAGCTGCGCTTCAGTGTCGAGCGCGGTATTCAATTTGACGTAGTGCGACACATCGGCGATGGCGACGTACAACACAAAGCCCTTGCCGCGCTTTTTCTGGCAGAACACGGCGTCATCGAAGTCTTTCGCATCTTCGCCATCGATCGTGACGAAGGGCAGTGAGCGCAGATCGACGCGATTGGCGAGATCGTCCGTTTGTACTTTCGCAGGATAGTGTTTCATTTCCGCATCGACTGCGGGCGGCCACTCATGACGAATGTCATGGACGCGTAGCGCCACATCGATTTCCATGCCGGGCTTGCCGATGTCGCCAAGCACTTCGACGACTTCGCCCATCGCCTTGCGATGTTCGTGCGGAAATTGCGTCAGCTGGACGACGACATAATCGCCGTCCTGTGCCTTTTTATGCTTCTTCGGGGGAATCAGGATTTCCTGCGTGATGCGCTTGTTGTGCGGAATTACCACGCCGATGCCGGCGTCGGTGTAATAACGACCGACCACCTGGCTGTTCTTGCGTTCCAGCACCTCAACGATGCGGCCTTCGCGACGACCCTTGCGATCAACGTGCGCCACCTTGGCCAGCACCGTATCGCCGTCGAATACCTTGCGCATTTCCTGCGGACCCAGATACAGGTCGTCCTTGCCCTCATCAGTGGTGACAAA
This sequence comes from Pseudomonadota bacterium, assembly GCA_040387155.1. GTDB lineage: Bacteria > Pseudomonadota > Gammaproteobacteria > Pseudomonadales > Pseudohongiellaceae > CAILUG01. The sequence continues at coordinate 6,893 of JAZKEH010000408.1, forward strand.
GCCATAGCCATCCTTGTGGCCGATGACCTTGCCCTTGACCAGATCCATGCGGTCAACCAGGCCAAAAACACCGCGGCGGTTGCTGATGAGCTGGCCATCACGCGTCATCGCCACCAAGCGGCGCAGCAGGGCTTCCTGGGCGTCGGCATCAAACAGCAGCAGGGACGTGCACAACTCCATATGCGAGGCGGGGGTACCCAGTTCTTCCAGATGCTTCTGGATGAATTCACGACTCGGGATGGGATTTTCGTAGCGCGAGGCTTCCCGCTCGGCAAAAGGGTCGTCCTTCAGCGGGGCAGGCGGCGAAGTCGGGGCGGGTGGTTTGCGTGATTTGGCCATGGGAACCTGCTAAAAACTTTTCCGGCAGTATACACGCCTGTTAATTGACAAGCCGGGGGCCACCTCGGCAGAATGCGCGCCTCTGTTTAAGTCCCCCCTACAATGCCCAGGTGGTGAAATTGGCAGACACGCTAGCTTCAGGTGCTAGTGGCCGCAAGGCCGTGAAGGTTCAAGTCCTTTCCTGGGCACCATTAATGAAAGAGATTCGCAGCCACTTTCCATAAGTTGGCGCAGTTCCTGTCTCTTTGCTTCGAGCGCTGCAGGCGCTGTTCATGAGCTAACTGCGTTGCCGCTCGTTACAAATTGGCGCTGTTCTGGTTTAACTGCTTCGAGCGCCGCAGGCGCTTCTTCATGAAGCGGCTGCGCTGCCAGTTGTTATCAACTGGCGTAGTTCCGGTTTAGTCGCTTCGAGCGCCGCAGGCGCGATCTTCATTTACAGGCAATTGCCTGAATCGTTGTCTGTTATAGCTAGAAGATGCTCCTGCTTGTACCGCGACAAACGGCGGGCAACAAAGGACCTGATTCCTTCTCTTTTCTTTCTTTTTCGTTCCTTCTCTTTTGCGAGACCCCTCCTATATAGTGGCGAGAGGTTCTGGTTCGGCGACATGGCCGGGAACAACAACATCACAGCCTGTCCTATGCCAGCTACGAAACCGCTAGAGCCACAAAAGCTCCATCGCATTGTCTTTGCCACGTCGGCGGGGACTATCTTTGAAGCCTACGACTTCATCCTGTTTGGCTCGCTGGCGCCGATCATTTCCGCCAAGTTCTTCGCCGGTGTGAATGAAACCGCCTCCTTCGTCATTGCCTTGCTGATTTTTGCCTCTGGCTACTTCATTCGTCCGGCGGGTGCCCTTTTCTTTGGCTCGATGGGGGATCGCAAGGGGCGCAAGAAGGCATTTGTAATCACAATCACAATGATGGGGCTGGCGACGTTCGGTATCGGCCTGCTGCCGACCTATGCCACCGTGGGCATCCTGGCGCCCATCATGCTAATCGTGCTGCGCCTGATTCAGGGGCTGGCCTTTGGTGGCGAGTACGGCGGGGCTGTCGTTTACGCGGCCGAATACGCACCGCCAGACAAGCGTGGCTTTTATGTGGGCTGGATCCAGGCTGCAGCGGGCTTCGCGGTGTTTTTGTCTTTCTTCATTATCTATCTGACCCGCACTGTGCTGGGCGAAGCAGCCTTCATTGATTGGGGCTGGCGCATTCCCTTTTTGATCTCGATTTTCCTGTTGGGCATCTCGCTATGGATACGCCTGTCGCTGGAAGAATCACCGTTGTTCCAGAAATTGCTGGCAGACGGCAAGGCATCGAAACGCCCGCTGTCGGAGGCCTTCGGTGAATGGCCGAATCTCAAGCTGGTCATGCTGGTGCTGCTGGGATTGTTGATGCTGCAGGGCGTCGTCTTCTATACCGCGCATTTCTATTCGCAGTTCTTCATTACCCAGATACTCAAGCTGCCGGCTGCCAAGATGACGCTGATCATGATGATCGCCACGGCATGTAGCGTGCCGCTCTACGTTCTGTTCAGCTGGTTGTCGGATCGGTGGGGACGCAAACGCATGGCGCAGTTGGGTGCAGCCCTCATGCTGGCGCTGCTGCTGCCTATTTTCCAGGGCTTTACCGCTGTGGTGAGTCCGGCGCTGGCCGCCGCCCAGCAGAATGCGCCGGTCGTCGTCACAGCCGATCCGCTGGGGTGTTCGCTGCAGTTCGATCCGGTGGGGCGTGCGCAGTTCAGTTCATCGTGCGATATCGCGAAAAGTTCGCTGGCGATACTGGGTATCAGCTACAGCAACGCCGAGGGCTCGCCCGAAACGCTGGCGTTGGTCACCATTGGTGACAAAACGCTTCCCAGTGTCGACGGTGGTGGGCTGTCAGCTACGGAACTGACCAGGGTCCGCAGTGATTTCCGTGCGAAGCTGTCGACTGAATTGTTGGCCGCCGGCTATCCCCCGCAAGTGCAGCCGGAATCGGTGAACATGCTGGCACTGGGCAGTCTGATGCTGTTGCTGATCGTGCTGTCCACGCTGGTGTATTCGATAACGCCGATCATGGCGCTGGAAATGTTTCCGACCCAGATTCGCTACAGCGCCCTTTCGTTGCCTTACCACATTGGGTCGGGCTGGTTCGGCGGTTTTTTGCCGGCGATAGTCTTTGCAATGGTCGCCGCCAATGGCAGCATCTATTTCGGTCTATGGTATCCGCTGGTGATCATCAGCATCAGCCTTGTGGTGCTTTCCTTTGCAATCCCGGAGACCCGCAGCCGCGATCTTTGATCCTGCTCTATCAATAAAAGGCATAGCCAACAGCTGTAGCCAACAGCTGTAGCCAACAACGGAGAAGAAAAATGAGTGATGACAAACATTACCAGGCCGGTATGGAGCTGCGACGCAGCATGTGGGGTGATGCCGGCGCCGAAGCGAGAGTAAAT
>JAZKEH010000409.1:0-3677 GCA_040387155.1 Pseudomonadota bacterium
GGCGCCAGAACGGATCACTCACGCCAAGCGGACTGGCGCGCGAGACTTCACCGGCCGGGAATACGATGACGGCACGTTCCTGCTCCAGCTCGGCCAACACGTTACGGTAGCTGCGCAGGGCGCTGCCGCCGGTCATGTTGTCGACGGGGATCAGAAAGGGCTCGAGCGCAGAGAATGAGCTGAGCAGGTCATTGGCAATGATCTTCACATCACTGCGTACTTCCCCCACCAGTCTCAGCAAGGCGAGGCCGTCAAGCGAACCAATGGGATGGTTGGCAAAAATGACGACGCGGCCGCTGTCCGGAATGTTGGTGCGCTCTACTGCGCTGACGCTGTAGCTGAAATTCAGGTGTTCAAACACGCGGTCGATCCAGTGGAAACCACGGCTGTCGGCGTTATCCAGCAGGAACGCGTTGATCTCTTCTTCGTGCAGGATGTGGCGCAGGAAGTTGAAGGCTGGCTTGCGCAGCATGGCCGGCGTGGCGGCCAACTGCGGAAATTTGGCGGACACCGCCGCTTCGATATTGATCATTGGCTGCTTCTTCGAGTGGTGGTTCGGCTATCAGAGGGGCTCAGTGATTTTCGGCAATCACCTGGGCTTGGGCCTGGGCAGGCACCGGCAGTTTCAACGGAATCACGTTGTCGGCCAGTGGGTACAGTTCTGCCCAATGAATGATGTCGATGTTGCCGGCTGCATCTTCGGCCAGCGCGGTACAGCTCTCGACCCAATCACCGCAGTTGTAATAGTTGATGCCGTCGATCTGCTTTTTGGAGGCATGATGAATGTGCCCGCAGATGACACCATCAAAGCCGCGCTTGGCAGTTTCGCGCGCAACCGTGTGTTCAAAGTCGAAAATGAAATTCACGGCCTTTTTCACTTTGTTCTTGATGGCGGCCGACAGGCTCCAGTAGGGCAGGTGCAGCAGTTTGCGCAACTGGTTGAACCAGCGGTTGGAAATCAGCAGAAAGTTGTAGCCCGCATCGCCGAGCAGGGCTACCCAGCGGTGATGACGGGTAACGCCGTCGTACGCATCACCATGGATGATCCACAGGCGTTCGCCATTGGCAGTGGTGTGGAATGCTTCATCGACAACAACGACGTTGCCCATGTGGAATTGGTGCTCGGCAATGTACTCGCGCAGGAACTCGTCGTGGTTGCCGGGAATGTAGAAGACCTTGGTGCCTTCTTTCTCGGCCTTGCGCAGAATCTGGCGGACGACCTTGTTGTGTTCGCCGGGCCAGTACCACTTGCTGGTGGCGATGCGCCAGCCGTCAATAATGTCACCGACCAGGTAGAGCTTCTCGCAGGTGTTCGCTTTCAGGAAGGCATGCAATTGCGTCGCTTTGCAGCCGCGGGTGCCCAGATGAACATCGGAAATCCAGATAGCATTCCAGCACTTCTTTTCCATCAGGAAGTCTTCCCATTGCCGAAGATGGGAGCACTGTAATTAACTAGGGTTAACTGGCGATTAAAAGGACATTTCCTTTTTATAAAGGTTTGTCATCAAAAGACTGCTTTTTTCGCCCAGTGTGCTGTTTTGCGTTAAGGGTTTCTGCAACCTTGTCGTTAATGCGAATGGGCACCCGTACAAAATTAATATGAACCATCACCTGGTCGACCTAATGCATAGTTATCCGGCGCTGCAAAGTATTGCTGAAGCGCTTAATGAGCCAGGAGAGCTGCCAACCGCCCACGAACTCCAGCCCCAGGAGTTCTACAAATTTTTCCAGATGTCGACTGATCTGATGATCATCGGCCAACTGGGCGGCCGCATATTGAAAGTGAATCAGGGCACCGTCGATGCCCTCGGTTACTCCGAAGAAGAATTCCGCAACCTGCTCGTGATCGAGATTGTGCACGCCGACGACAGGCGCGCGACACTGGCTGAGCTTGAACGCCAGATGAAGACTGGCACCTCGGTCGATTTTGAAAACCGCTGCGTGTGCAAGGACGGCTCGTACCGTTGGTTGTCATGGCGTGCGCGCTTTGATCACAAGTCGGGCTTGTCCTATGCCACTGCGCGCGACATCACTGAAAGCAAACGTATCCAGGAAGAACTGCGCCAGCAGCAGATTCGCTACAACGCCCTGGTCGACAACACCACTGACGTCATCATGGAGTTCGATCGCGCGCATCGCCACACCTATTGCAACAAGGCGGTTATTGCGGCCATTGGCCTGACCCCGGAAGCCTTCATTGGCAAGACGCATGAAGAAATGGGATTCCCGAAACATCTGTGTGACATCTGGGAACACGCCATTGAGCGTGTGTTTGTAACCGGTCAGCCCTACACCACCTATTTTGAAGCGGATAATCCCGGCGGCCTGATGAAAGTGGACTGGAGCGTATTTCCAGGCATCGTCATCGACGGCGAGGTCATCACGGTGCTGAACGTATCGCGTGACATTACCCAATACCGAAAAGTGGAAGAGGAGCTGGCGCGCATGCAGAAGCTCAACAGTCTCGGCGTATTGGCAGGCGGCATTGCGCATGATTTCAATAACATCCTGACGATCCTGTTCGGCAATATTTCCCTGGCGAAGAGCCTCAGTCCGATCGACCACAAGAGTTACATGGCGCTGGAGCAGGCCGAAGTCGCCTTCCAGCGCGCCACCCATTTGACCAGCCAGTTGCTGACCTTTGCGAAAGGTGGCGAGCCTGTCGTGCAGGACGTCAGCATCAGTTCGCTGATCGACGAGGTTGTACATTTCGACCTGTCGGGCAGCAATGTACGGCTGGAGCTCAACCGTCCGGCCGATCTGTGGCAGGCGCGGGTGGATACCGGCCAGATTTCGCAGGTGTTCTCCAACCTGGCCATGAATGCCAAGCAAGCCATGCCCGACGGCGGCCATCTCTATATTTCAGTCGAGAACTGCACGTTGCAGCGCAACGATGTGCCGGGTATCGAAGACGGCGGCAAGTACCTGAAGTTCATCGTGCGCGATGAGGGCTGCGGCATCGGCGAAGAAGATATCGACAAGATTTTTGATCCGTATTTCAGCACGAAGAAAAAGGGAAGTGGGCTTGGTCTTGCCACGGTCTATTCGATCATCAACCGCCATGGCGGTCATATCTCAGTGGAGTCTACAGTGGATGTTGGAACTGCTTTCACGCTTTACCTGCCGGCTTCGGAAGAAGCTGCCAACGACGAAACCCCACTGGTGCAGGCAGCAGTCGCTGCTGAGCCGGGACAGGCGCGTTTGCTGGTGATGGACGACGAAGACATGATCGGTGAGCTGTGTATCACCTACCTGTCGATGAAGGGTTACGAAGTCCATCGTGCCAAAGATGGCAAAGAGGCCATCGAGATGTATGGTGCTGCTGTCAAAGCCGGCAAGGCTTATGACTGCATGATCATGGATCTGACGATTCCGGGTGGCATGAGTGGTGAGGTGGCGTTGGTGCAAATCCAGCAGCAACATCCTTCAGCGCGGGCGATCGTGTCGAGTGGCTATGCGGCGGATCCGGTGATGGCGAACTATAAATCGCATGGGTTCAGTGGGCGTATTTCGAAGCCGTTTCGGTTGGCTTCTCTTGAAGAGGAGATTCGTCGGGTGTTGACGGAATCTTTGGCTGGCTAATTTTTCGATTTTCAATTCGGCGTAGTCGCAGGCGGCGGGAACTCTTTCCCGGACCGCTGCGAGCCCATCCATTCAGTCTCCGTTTGTTTCAGACG
>JAZKEH010000410.1:0-2553 GCA_040387155.1 Pseudomonadota bacterium
CACTGGTTGGCAAAAACCTGACGAACGAAAAAGTACTCACCTACGCGGGCAACGTGCCGTTGTCGGCGAGCACCTTTGGCACCAACACGTTCTATGGGTTTGTCGACCGTGGTCGCCAGTTGGCGGTTGAGGTGGGGTACAGTTTCTGACGTCGTTGGTGCACGTTATGGCGTGCCCGCCGCTTGACGTGACTTTGTTAAAACCAAGCCAGATCAAGAGAGCTGTACTATAGTGGTACTCAAATCAGGAGAGCTTGCATGGCCAAGCCCGTTGCCTCTGTTGAAGCCGAAGCGCTGGCGTTGACCAAGACCGCACGCCTGCGCCTGGCAGTCAGGCTGATCAATAGTTTGGGGAATAGAACCAGCAATTCTGGTGAGATCGAAGAATCAGCCGTCGCGGAAACTGCAACTGGTTATCAACACTTTGTTGCAGAGAGCGTTGCTTCAATTCGCCATGAGGGGATGTTCACGCAACTCAGGGATGACGGTCGAACAAGGAGCGAACCTATGGCCACTACGCGCGTACTCAAATCCGGCAACAGTCAATCGATAAGGCTGCCGAAGCAATTCCACTTCAAGACTGCGGAAGTGGAAATATTCCAGCGTAATGACGAAATAGTGCTGAGGGAGAAGGCCAAGGGAATGGCGGCGGCATTTCATTTACTCGCAGAACTGATCGACGATAACCAGGAGTTCAAGCGTACCGACCCACCACCGCAAAAAAGAAAGGGTCTGTGATGCCAGCCCGCTTTCTGCTTGACACCAATATCTGCATTTACATCCGCCAAAAACGCCCCCCTACAGTTTTGTCGCGCTTCGAGAAACTCGGCGTTGATGAAGCAGCGCTGTCGGTTATTACCTATGGTGAGCTTTATTATGGAGCGGAAAAAAGCCAGCAACGGACACAGGCATTGAATCGTCTCGGTGACCTGCTGAGCGTCCTTCCAGTGTTGCCACTTCACCCCAATACAGCCCAGGTTTATGGCGAAATCCGAGCGGCCTTGGAGGCAAGCGGAAAGACTATCGGCGGCAACGATCTGTGGATTGCTGCCCATGCAAAGGCGGCGGGGCTCATTCTTATTACCAATAACGAAAAGGAATTCACCCGTGTACCAGGCTTGCGTTTGCAGAATTGGGTGAAATGACCGGGGTCAAAACGGGCGAGAGTTAAGCTAAGCAGGCCTGCTGTGATTATCCCGAGGCAAACTCAGCGTTAATCCCCGTCTTGCGCCCATGTGCCAGCTCGTCCAATCGCATAACATCATCCCATTCCCACTCGAAGCCAAGTCGCATGACCCAAACCAATTCCACACTTGAAAAAACCCTTCGCGCCACCCCGCGCCGCTGGCTGATCACCGGCGTAGCCGGCTTTATCGGCAGCAATCTGCTGGAAACCCTGCTCAAGCTGGACCAGGAAGTCGTCGGTCTCGACAACTTCTCCACCGGTTATCAGCACAACCTTGATGAAGTGCAAGGCAAAGTCACCGGCACGCAGTGGGCGCGCTTCCAGATGGTAGTCGGCGATATCTGCAACCTGCAGGATTGCACCACTGCCTGCGCAGGCGTGGATCATGTCCTGCACCAGGCCGCGCTCGGCAGCGTGCCACGCAGTGTCGTCGATCCGCTGACAACCAATGCCACCAACATTTCCGGCTTTCTCAACATGCTGGTCGCCGCGCGCGATGCCAACGCCGGCAACGGCGTGAAGAGCTTCGTCTATGCCGCCAGCAGCAGCACCTATGGCGATCATCCCGGCCTGCCGAAGAAGGAGGACTTCATCGGCAAGCCACTCAGTCCGTACGCCGTCACCAAGTACGTCAACGAGCTCTATGCCGGCGTGTTCGCGCTGAACTACAACTTCGCCACCATCGGCCTGCGCTACTTCAATGTGTTCGGCGCCCGCCAGGACCCTGCCGGCGCCTATGCCGCCGTCATCCCGCTGTGGGCTGATTCGCTGCTGCGCGGTGTGCCGGTCTATATCAATGGCGATGGCGACACCAGCAGGGACTTTTGCTACATCGACAATGTGGTCCAGGCCAATCTATTGGCATCAACAACAGAACAAGCGGAAGCGAAGAACCAGGTTTACAACGTCGCCGTGGGCGGACGTACTACGCTCAACGAGTTGTATGCATCGCTCAAACAATGTCTGGCGCCGTTTGGTGTTGATCCATCATTGCAGCCGATTTACCGGGAGTTCAGGGCGGGCGATGTAAGGCACAGCCAGGCGGATATCAGCAAGATTCAGGGGGCGTTGGGGTACGCACCTACCCATACCGCCAGTGAAGGATTGGCGGTTAGCATGCAGTGGTATGTGAATCATCTCCGTACGCAATAGCCGGTCCCTCCTTAAAGGCAAGGCACCCAGTCCGACCACTCGCGACTGGGTCACCCGCCTCAAGTCTCTATAAGACTTTCCCACCTCTGGCCAACAGGTCACCCCGCTAAAACTATTCCTCGCGCCGAATAGGCGTTCCGCTGCGACATTTCCCGCAATCGCGACAGCGAGTTATGGGAATTCAATGTCAGGCTGATTCCACCTCGACCCCTTCAG
>JAZKEH010000411.1:0-2501 GCA_040387155.1 Pseudomonadota bacterium
GTGATGGTTTCATGATAACCGCCACTGTCGGTATTGGCAGTGCCAACTGATTCGTTGTGACGCTTGATGCGCTCACGAACGATCGGCAGCGCTTCTGCGAGGGGAAATTTGCTGGCATACCAGAAGCCGGCTACCAAATGACCTTCGTGCGTCCAGCGGGCTTTTGGTAAACAACAGGCTTCAAATTCGCGAATGAAAGACGCCAGACTTTCGTAGGTAGTGGGTGTGGAGAATTCCATGAAAGTCTTCTGCGACTGGCTTAGACCAACACGCCGCGCTTCTTCATTCTCATGGCGTAGACCAGTTGCAGAATTGCGATCACGATGATGATGCCAGTAACGGTGGCAGCTACCGGGTTGGCGAGCGCACGTGAGCTGCCAGCAATCAGATCGTAGCAGTTGGTAATCAGGACAGCGCCGAGACCAAGTGCAAACAAGCGGGCGGCTGCGCCGCTGCGCAGTATCAACGCAATCGCTGCTGCCAACGGCGCAAACAGCGCAATGTCCGTCACGATGACAAACCAGAGTGCTTGCGACGCATAGTACTCCACCTCATCAGCGCGCATGCCCTGCAGCTGTCCCTGCTGCGCCAGTATGATGGTGTAGGCACCCGAGCCATTCCACAGCAGCGTCAGGATCGCGACGGTAAGCACATGCCAGGGCAATTTTTGTTCTTGTTGTGTCATCTCATTTCTCCACCACAGTCATGCCAATCGGGAACAACGCAATCTGCGCCAGCTTGATGTGCTGGAAACCAAACGGGATGCCGATGATGGTGATGAAACACGCGATAGCGCACATCAAATGCCCAATGGCCAACCACCAGCCGACAAACAGAAACCAGAGAATATTGCCGAGCATGCCAAGCACACCGGTACCGATATCGTCTTCGCGCGTAACCACTTTGCGACTTACGACTTCCTTGCCGAACGGAAAGAAAGAAAACGTACCAATAACGAAACAGGCCTTGGCCCACGGCAGCCCCACAATCGTGATGCAGCACAGCAGGCCGGCAAACCACCAGCCAAGCCCCATAACAACGCCGCCGAATACGAACCAGATGATGTTTCCAATGAGTGCCATATTGTTACTCCGCTGCTCCTACTCTTAACACGCCACCATCCTTGTCCTCCAGCGCCAGATACAAATAGCCATCCGGCCCTTGCACAACGTCACGCACGCGCTTGTGCAGATCCACCAACAGGCTTTCGCGGCGCAGTTCTTCGTATTTGTCGTTCATGACAACACGCTCAAGATGCCCCGTGCCGTTGACTTCACCGGTGCGCAACGAGCCGATGATCAGGTTGCCCTTCCACTTCGGCAGTTTGTCGCCGGTATAGAACGTGAAGCCGGCAACGGCGACGGAAGGCATCCAGTACACCAGGGGCGCGGAGTAATCAGCGTGCGTAGAGGTGCCGGCATGCCACGGCCCGTTGTAGTCGCGACCAAAGCTGACGGCAGGCCAGCCATAATCGGTGCCGGCGTTGATGATGTTTATTTCGTCGCCGCCATTGGGCCCGTTTTCACTTTGCCACAGCGCGCCTGTCACTGGATGCACGGTGAGACCCAGCGTATAGCGATGACCGTAGCTGTAGATTTCGGGCAACGCGTCGGATTTTCCAGCATAAGGATTGTCGCTGGCGGCAGTGCCGTCGTCGTTGAGACGCAGGATCTTGCCGCCGACTGATTGCAGACTTTGTGAGTCACGCTCTGGTGTCGACACATACAACTTGCCGTCACTGCCGAAGGCGAGACGCACGGCGCCATTGAGCGTCTTGGTGTCGTAGATGACTTCAAAGTTCTCCAGCTTGCCGCCATTGAGGCGGCCACGACCGACGGTGGCGATGCCGACTGGCAAGGCTTGATCAGGACGTGTGTAGGCAAGATAGACATAGCCGTTGTTGGCGAAATCGGGATGCAGCTTCACATCCATGTAGCCATGCACGCTGCCAATGCCACCGCTTTCACCGACAAATACTGCGGCAGGCCCACCGGTTATTTCCTGCGGCTTTCCATTTGTCAGCTGATACAGCAAGCCTTTGCGCGTGGCGACCAGCATGCTGGCGTCTGGCAGAAAGGTCATCGCCATCGCGTATTCAAGACGCGCAACCAGTTCCACACGAATGTTCATGTCTTCACCGGTGCGGTAATTCCACGGCCCATCCGCCAGTGGCAGATTCTGCAGACCTGTCGGCGCCACCGGAAAACCATTGGCGAAGGCGACCTGGCTTTGGGCATGCACAGAAGCGTTGAACAGCAGTGAAGCAAACAGCGTTGAAGCCAGTATCCGTACGGTGTTGTTGTTCTTCATGAATGAATTTTCTAATGAATTATTGTGCAGGGGTTTGATTGAAGCGGAAGCGGGGCGATATTGTCATTCACACACAGAGCAGTCAAAGTGCCGCGCACACCAAATGCTCTCGCGGATATAACCATGAAGACACTGCTCCGTATTCGACCTTTGTCTGCCCTGCTAATCGCATGCACGTCGCTCGCACAACC
>JAZKEH010000411.1:2601-4126 GCA_040387155.1 Pseudomonadota bacterium
CAGCACTATGTGGGCTGGCTCAACTGGAAGACCGGTGAAGACGACGCCTATCGCCTGCCGAGCGAGGCTGAATGGGAGTACGCCGCCCGCGCCGGTACGACAACCGCGTTTCCATGGGGTAACGAACTCGACTTCAACTACGGCAACTTTGGCCTGCGCGGCCACGACGTGCGCGGTGGCTTCGTTGAAGGCCGCGATGTGTGGGACAACGAAACCTCGCCCGTCATGTCATTCCCCGCCAATGCCTGGGGCCTGTACGACATGCACGGCAACATTTTCGAGTGGACGCAGGACTGCTACGAAGAAGACTACGCCCACGCGCCAACCGACGGCAGCGCCAGCACCGAGGGCAACTGCGCCAACCGCGTGTTCCGCAGCGGCACCTTCACCAGCAATCCGTACATGCAGCGCTCGGCGCGACGTGGTGCACCGTATCCGGCCACCACGCGCGGGCGCGACTATCTCGGCTTCCGGGTGGCGAAGACGCTGGACTGATCAGTCGCCGGACTGCTGACGCCACCAGGCGATAGCCAGTGGCACCATTATCCAGAACAATGAGCCGGGCTTTGCGAAAGATCAGGGCAGCGGAATGGCGATTGCTGCAGCGCACTGTCAACAACACAACAATCACAACGAGGGGGAAACAATGTCGCATTACACAAAACTGAACACGCTGCTGACGATGGGCCTGCTGGCAACCGGCTTGCTGAGTGGCTGTGGCCAGTCCGCATCCGAGCCACCAGCTACTGAAGCGCCGGCGGCCACTGAAGCGCCAGCAACTACTGCCACGCCAACTACTGCCGCGCCAGCGGTCGCAGCACCGCAAGCGCTGGCCAGCTCACTTGAGAAGATCACCGTGCATGGCCCTACGCTGGAGGGCAACCTCGAAGGCGACAGTCCTGACCGCGATGTGTTTGTCTATCTGCCACCGAGCTATGCCGCCTCGCCCGACAAACGCTATCCGGTGGTGTATTTCCTGCACGGCTATGGCGTGGGCGCCGAGCTCTACACCAACAGCGTACTGAAATTGCCCGGCTCCGCCGACACGGCGATTGCCGCAGGCGCCAGTGAAGCCATCATCGTATTGCCGGATGCCTTCACCCGTTATGGCGGCAGCATGTATTCCAAGTCACCGACGATCGGCGATTGGGAAACCTTCATCGCCCACGATCTCGTTGACTACATCGATACCCACTACCGCACCATCGCCAAGCGCGAAAGCCGCGGCCTGTCAGGCCATTCGATGGGCGGCTACGGCACGTTGCGCGTTGCCATGAAGCATCCAGAGCAGTTCGCGGCGCTGTATGCGATGAGTGCGTGTTGTCTGATGAACGCGGCGCCCGATCAGGCCACGGTCGAAGCGCAACAGGCGCGCCTGACAGCCGGGATCGAAGTCTACAAGGCCGGCACTTTCGACAATGCACTGGAAGCCCAGGCCGCCGCATGGGCGCCGAATCCCCAGAACGCACCGCTGTTCTTCGACTTTCCGTTCGTGAACGGCGAAGCCCAGCCAGTAATCCAGGCG
>JAZKEH010000412.1:0-3421 GCA_040387155.1 Pseudomonadota bacterium
AGCAGCATGCGGACAACTACCTTGCGCGTTTGCAGTTGGTGGATGAGCGAATGCTGGAAGCGGTCGAAGAGGCCCATCGGCAGGCTGAGCTCGGCATATTGCCGCCGGCGTTCATTCTTGCTGCCACGCTGGAGCAGATGCAGGATTTCGTCAGCAAGACCCCGGCGGAGAATCCGCTGGTAACAACATTGTTCGAAAAAACCGCCAACGCCAGCGATCTGACAGAAGCACAACGCAAGGACATGGCGGCGCAGGCGACTGTAATCGTTGAACAGCAACTGTATCCGGTCTGGCAGCAAGCCATCGCCGAGCTGCAAGCACAATTGCCCCTGGCCACTGACGAAGCCGGTATTTCGCGTTTCGCGAATGGTGCAGACATGTATGCGAGTCTGCTCGAGTACTACACCTCGACTGATCTCACTGCAGAAGAAATCCACGAAATCGGTTTGCAGGAAGTCGCCAGCATCGAAGCGCAGATGGACACGTTGTTCGACCAGATCGGCATGACAGAAGGCACGCTGACGGAACGCGTGGACCAGCTGACAAAGAAACTGTCCTACCCTGATACAGAGGCTGGCCGTGCCGACTTGATGGCAGAGCTGCAACGCATTCTGGCCGATGCGCTGGTGCGCTCCAGCACGATGTTCGACATTCGTCCGAAGAGCGCTGTACTGGCGCAGGCTTATCCCGAATTTCGCTGGGCCACCGCTGCTGCTACTTACACGCCGCCTACACTCGACGGCAGTCGCCCCGGCATTTTCCAGATGGCGCTGCGGCCTTCCAACCTGACAAAGTTTGCGCTGCGCACGCTGGTCTATCACGAGACTGTGCCGGGCCATCACTTCCAGATTGGCTTGTATACGGAGAACCCGGCACTGCCGAAGTTCATGCAGACCAGCGCCTTGGGTTACATCTCAGCCAACGTTGAAGGCTGGGCACTGTATGCCGAGCGGCTTGCCGCCGAGTCTGGCTGGTACGAAGGCGACATCGAAGGTCACATCGGCCAACTCGACGATGCCTTGTTCCGTGCCAAGCGTTTGGTAGCGGACACCGGCCTGCATGCGAAGCATTGGACGCGGCAGCAAGCGATCGACTACGGCATTCCGCCGAGCGAAGTTGATCGCTACATCGTATGGCCGGGCCAGGCCTGCTCGTACATGCTGGGCCAGCTGAAGATTGTTGACTTGCGTGAACGCGCACGCGGTGCGCTCGGCGAGAAATTTTCGTTGAGTGAATTCCACAACGTCGTGCTCGGCGTTGGCCAGGTGCCGCTGACGGTGCTGGAGAATGCGGTTGATGTGTACATTGTCACCAAGGCGCTGTCGTCGGGCACAGCGCAATGAGGCTCAATGCACAATAGTCCCCGGCGGTAACGCCGACGGATCGCCAAACAATATCTTCACATCGTTGCCATTGAACGAGTAGCGCTGCTGGCAAAACTCGCAGTCCACTTCGATGGCTTTCTCGGTCTTCAGAATATCTTCCAGCTCGGGGCGGCCGAGCGCAATCAGCGTGCCTTCGACCTTCTCCTTTGAACATGTGCACGAGAAACGCAGGCGCTTTGGTTCGTGCATGCTGACGACTTCTTCATGAAACAGGCGCGTCAATAGTTGTTCCGGCGGCAGATCCAGCAGCTCTTTCGCTTGCAGCGTGTCGGCGAGAATGTTGACGCGATTCCAGTCTTCTTCGCGGTTCTGCAACTCCGGCACTTCCGCATTCGGATGTTCCGCCATTATCTGATCGCGTGTGCTGCGCGAGTCGGGCAGTTGTTGCAGGAAAAAACCGGCAACAGCAGTGTCGGTAGCAAACAGGCGGAACGTCGATGGCAGTTGTTCGGATTGCATGAAATAAACGTTCAGCGCGTCCGCGAGTGAATTGCCTTCCAGCGCGACGATGCTTTGATAACGATCGCCTGCGGCCTTGAATACGGTGATCAGGATACGGCCTTCGCCATAGACCTCTTTCAGCGATCCGTCGGGCACCAGGCCTTCCCAGCGGGCGAGACCACGAATGGCGCCGTCGTGAGTGACCTGCACGACCACTTTGTTCAGCGGACCATTGCCCTGCACCTGCAGAATCATGTTGCCGTCGAACTTGATGGTGGCCGACAGCAGCACCAGCGCCGCCAGCGCGGAACCGAGCTGATTGCGGACATTGGGTGGGTAGTCGTAGCGGGTGAGAATCTGCTGCCAGCTGTTGTTCAGGTAGACAAGTTCACCCCGGATGTCGAGCTGATCGAAATTAAAGCGGAGAAGTTGGTCGTGGGCACTCATGCCGCCATTTCACCGCACCCCTTGCGTCTATACAATAGTGGCTCACCTATGTGAGGTATTTCCCCCCTTGTCACTCCCTACAACGCCCGACCCAACAACGCCGGAATCTCCGCTGGCAGATTCGATCAGCTCAGATCCGACAGCGTTCGAATCGCTTGGCCTCAATGAGCGTCTGCTGAAGGCGTTGGAAAAACTGGGGTTGATCACGCCAACACCCGTGCAAGAGGCGATGATTCCGATTGCCCTGCAGGGACATGACCTGCAGGTCAGTGCCGAAACCGGCAGTGGCAAAACGGCTGGCTACCTGCTGCCGTTGTTGCATCAGATGCATGAGCGACCCGCGCCGAAGACATTGACCCGCGCCCTCATTCTGCTGCCGACGCGCGAGCTCGCGCACCAGGTCGACAAACATTGCCAGGAGCTCAGCCCGTTTACGCAGATCAAGAGTGGCCTGTTGCTTGGTGGCAGTTCCTACAACGAACAGAAAGCACTGATCCGCAAGAATCCCGAAATCATCATCGGTACGCCGGGGCGCATCCTCGAACACGTACAGAACAAATCCCTGTTGCTGGACAACCTCGAGTTCCTCGTACTCGACGAAGCCGACCGCATGCTCGACATGGGTTTCCGCGACGCTGTGATGGAAATCGTACGCGCCTGCGGCAAGCAGCGGCAGACGATGTTGTTGTCGGCCACGCTGGTGCACACCGGCATCGGCCGCATTGCGAAGGAAGTGTTGAAGGATGCCGAGATCGTCGAGATCGGCACGCATCGCACTGAGCATCACAACATTGAACAACAACGCATCCTTGCCGATGACCCCGCGCACAAGAACCAGTTGGTGAACTGGCTGTTGTCGCACACCCATTTCGACAAGGCGTTGATCTTCACGAACACACGCGATCATGCGGCAGCCCTGTCCGAGTTTTTGCAGAAGCAGCGTGATCGCCAGAACTCCGCCGCAAAAGCGGCGGCAAACAGCGAATGGGCCAAGGTGTCCAAAAGCAGCATGAAAGTCGGCTGCCTGCACGGCGAACTCGATCAGCTTGAGCGCAAGCGCATCATGGGCTTGTTCCGCAGCAATGGCCTGCGCGTGCTGGTAGCCACTGACATCGCCGCCCGCGGTCTGGATGTGAAGGGCGTCGATC
>JAZKEH010000413.1:0-4735 GCA_040387155.1 Pseudomonadota bacterium
AGGGATCACCGATGCACGCAACGATCAAAGGTCTCTGCAGCATCTTCACCGCCTGCATCAGCGTCGGTGCAATGGCGCAACCCTTGGCCCAATCCTACGAAGGCGCCGAACCGCCACCGGGTATCGAACCGTTACCGGTAGACATGTTCACGACAAAAAATTTCTATCTTGATCGCGCGCTGTGGACCGATCCCCGTTACACACGCTGCAACACGCCCGACCAGCTGACGATGATGTGGGTACGCCAGCGTGTTGGTCACTGGGGTGACTGTAGTGTCGGCCTCGATACTGCCGAGTACCTCAGTCCCTATCCCTACACCAGTGCACGCGAACACTACGAAGCGCTGCGCGCTGCAGCGGACAAAGAGGGGAAGCTGGTCACACACACGCGCGCCACGCTGCCCGAATGGGATGGCTGGTATTTTCGTGGCACGCCAGCGCAGCCACCGGCAGGACAGTGGCTGAATGGCGCCAGCATCCAGACCGCGACCATGCTGTCGCTGCTGACGCCTGAGTATCAGCAGCGCATGACCCAGATGAACTACCACGAGGCGGTGAGCAATGCGCCGCAATGGATGGCCTCGTTCTGCTATCCGGAAGGGCTGATGCGCTGGTGGTACGTGTGGGGAATCCGCGACATGGAAGTGTTGGTAACGCCAAAGCAAGTGCAGTTTCTCGCCGGTGTCGCCGACAACTTCATCCGCAAGGTACTGATAGACCAGGAGCATTCGCAGCCGATTCCCCAGTGGTACGGCGAAACCGTCGGTTTCTGGCAGAGCGATGCGCTCGTTGCCTGGACCGCCAACGTGCAGGGTTGGACGCTGAGTCATTCGATGATGGAGTACAGCAATGAGCTGGAAGTCATCGAGATCATCCGCCGCGCTGACGATGGTGAAGGCCTCGTCGTTGAGGCGGTGTTCTACGACCCGGAAGCCTTCGCGAAACCGCTGCGCATTGTCACACCATGGACACGCACGGCAGGTATCGACGCCCCCGATCGCCGCTACAACTTTGTTGAATGCCGCGTCGAGAGCGGCATCGTGCTGGGTCCCGATGGGCGGCCTTCGCAGCTGACGCCGTTCGACGAGGGTTTCATTGATTTCCTCGGCCGCCCCTGGGCACAGAACTGGGAAAAATTCTTTGAACAGGGTTGGGAACGCCCGCCCGCTGCAACGGAGCAAGGCCAATGAGCATGCACACCACACCCGTACGATCGCTGTTGCACAGAAGAATCACGGCACGTGTCTTCACTGCGCTATTGCTTGTTTGTGGCGCGATTGCTGAGGTCCACGCCCAGGACGCCAACGCGCGGCAAACGGTGCTGGAGGCCGCCGCAGCAATGGGTGGTGTTGAACGCATTGAGTCGTTACGCACATTGCGAATGCGCGGTTACGGCCACGAGGCCTATCAGGACGGCGGCAGCGAGATAACCACCGAAATTGCCGCGCCAGAAAAGATGACCAACCTGACGGCTTACGAACGTGTGATCGATGTGCCGAACGCACGCACGCGTGTGAAAGCACGCGCCTTCCGCGCCTTTGTATTTGCCGCGCGCGC
This sequence comes from Pseudomonadota bacterium, assembly GCA_040387155.1. Lineage (GTDB taxonomy): Bacteria > Pseudomonadota > Gammaproteobacteria > Pseudomonadales > Pseudohongiellaceae > CAILUG01. The sequence continues at coordinate 1,558 of JAZKEH010000413.1, forward strand.
GATGATGCAGGGCGCGCCACAGCATCAGGTGCTCGACGGCACCGTGGCCTACGATGTGGCAGCGAACGGCGCATTGAGACGCGCCTCTGAAGTCGCAGCCCGGCAGCGACGCATGGAACTGCTGGCGCAGCCGGTAATGGCGGTACGCGCCGCGCTCGATCCAGCGAGCACACTTACCGGATCGCGGATGGAAAACGGATTGCGGCTCGTTGACGTAACGACCGCCGATGCTGCGCAGTACACGCTTGCACTCGATGCGCAAAGTAAACTGCCGGTCTGGGTGCAGTGGGTTGGCCCGCACGAAAATCTGGGTGAGCTGCGCTACCGCGCCGAGTACAGTGCGTGGCAGCAGGTCGAAGGGTTGCTGCTGCCAATGAGTTTCAACACAGTGTCCGATTTCCGCAACACTGTCATGCTGCGTCTGCATATTGACCGCTACGAGCTCGACCTTGCTATCGACGATCTCGCCGCTTCGGCTGAAGTACGTGCTGCCGCCGCGCCGGTGCCGGCCTATACCGTCGAGGCACAACCGGTCGCCCGTGGCGTATGGTTGCTGGCCGGCAACAATGGCGCGAACTCGGTGCTGCTCGAATTTGCCGATCACCTGACGCTGTTTGAAGTTCCCACCAACCGCGCATGGAGCGAAGCAGTCATTGCTACTGCGCGTCGCACGGTGCCGGGTAAACCACTGACGCAGGTTATCATTTCACATCATCACTTCGACCATACCGGCGGCTTGCGCAGCGCCGTCGCCGAAGGCCTGCAGGTGGTGACGCAGCGCGGCAACGTGGCCTGGTTCGCCGAGCTGATGGCCTGGCCGGTGAAGACTTTCCCCGATGCACTGAGCCGCAATCCACGTCCGCTCACTACGCTCGCGGTCGACGATCATCTGCAAATGTCCGACGCTGCACTGACAGTGGACATCTACCACACCGTGGCCAATGCCCACATGGCGCACGGGCTGCTCGCCTATATCCCGGAACACAAGCTGCTGATCCAGGGCGACCTGTTCGACAAGAACTGGGAAGTCTATTTCTGGGGTGACACGTATGCAGCCAATGTGGAGTACCGCAAGCTGGAAGTTGAACGCGATGTGCCAATTCATGGCGAGGTAACGCCAATCGCGGAGGTGCACCGCTTGCTTGAGCAGCAGACGCAACAGGCGCGCACGCTGTGCACCCAGGTTGCAGAAGCAGGACTGTCGATGCCAGGTTGTCCGCTCGCCTGGGACGAGTAGGGAATGCGCTTCAACCGCCTCGACCTGAACCTGCTCGTTGTGCTGGATGCCTTGCTGCGCGAACGCAGCGTAACCCGCGCGGCGCGTGAGCTGCATCTCAGCCAGCCTGCGATGAGCGCTTCGCTCGCGCGTCTGCGCGCCTACTTCAACGACGACATCCTGGTTCCGCAGGGCAGGCGCATGATGCCGACGTCACATGCCCAGACCCTCGCGCCCCTGGTTGCCCAGGCGCTCTCCGATATTGAGATGCGCATCATGGGCGCAGCGGTGTTCGATCCGGCGACTTCGCAGCGACGTTTCCGGCTCTGTGCCTCTGACTATGTCAGTGTCGTGTTGTTACAGCCGCTGCTGGTGCAGCTGGAGAACTCCGCGCCGGGAATCAGCATCGAAATTTCTTCACCAACGCCGGATGCGGTACCGCAGCTTGAGCGCGGCGAAATCGACTTCATAGTAACGCCGGAACAATTCGCCTCGAACGAGCATCGGCGCCAGTTGCTGTTCGAAGAAAGGCACGTCGTCGTGGGCTGCAAGAACAATCCGATATTCAAGCGCGAGCTGACTGCTCCGGTGTTTTTCCAACAGGGACAAGTCATCATGGGGCTTGGCCACGCCCCCGGCTTTGCAGAACGCGAGATGGGTGAGCTCAATCGCCGTCGGCAGATCGACGTTGTCTGCGCCTCGTTCCTGGCTGTGCCGTGGATGTTACCCGGCACGCACCGCATCGCGATGATGCACGAACGGCTGGCGCGTCTGATGATCAGGAAGCTGCCGCTCGCCATGGCGCCACTGCCGTTCGAGTTTCCGCTGATGCGGGAGATGGTGCAGTATCACTCGGCCCGGGTCGAAGACAGCGGCATGCAGTGGTTGCTGCAAGCACTGTTGTCGCAAGCCGCGACGTTGCCGCAGCCGTCCGCCGCCTGACGGATTGATTCATAGCTGCCGTTATCGTTCACGCCCCGGTTCCCGTCAGCATGCGCCGCAGCACATTGTCCTTCTTCACCACGTGGTGATAGAGGGCGGCGCCAGCGTGCACTGCGACCAGTGCAGGAAACACATACGGCCCCACGATGCGATAGTGGAACGTGTCGAAGAATACATCCCACTGTTCGCCACTGATGTCGAAGGTGGTGAATATCCAGCTTGCCAGTGGTGTCCGTGCAAACGGCGGGATCTGGAAAAGACCGTAATCAACGCCGCCAAAATTGCCGAGATAGCCGGACAGCGGCATTGCGATCATCAAGAAGTACAACAGCCAATGGGTGAGTCGTGAGAGTCGCACTTGCCATCCCGGCATGCCCGCCGGCAGTGCAGGCTCCGGATTGCAGAGTCGCCATAGCACGCGCAGCACGAACGGAAGCAGAATCGCGAACCCGATTGCCTTGTGGTAGTTGAGGCCGGGGATAAGCCCTTCGGTGTGATCCCAGGTCAGATAAATGATCACCCCATAGGCGGTCGCGATCCACGCTGCCATCAACCAGTGCAGCAACCGGGCAAGGCTGCCCCAGGCAGTTGTCGTATTTCTCAACATGGTTTCCCCGTTACTGCGTTTTGTCCGCGCTCACTTGACGCTGCGCGCAACGAACTCGTTCGTGCGGAATGTGCAGTCGATTATGCATTGGCGCGGCAGAGCTGTCCCATAACGCGGGTGAATGCAGTTGCATCCGAAAATCAAATGACAAAAAAAAGCAGCGGTGCCGTATAACGACGAGGCCGTAAAAGCCGCTGTCAAACGCTTGCATTCTTGTATGCAGGCGCTTGTTTCACGCAAGCCGCCAGCTCACAGCATTTTGTTTGCCGTGAGAACGCGCGGCGAAAGGCGAATAAAAAAATCCAATCAAATAAAAGTCGAGGGGTGCTACATGAAGCCAGGTTGTTTTGACATATCCACCGCAGTACGTTCTGTTGCCTGCCGTGCTGCACTGCTGGGCATGACAGTGGTAG
>JAZKEH010000414.1:0-3860 GCA_040387155.1 Pseudomonadota bacterium
ATTCAGGTTGAGAACATCGTCATTGGCAAAGGTGTAGGTGGTGTTCGTCGTGAAGCCATAGTCGTTGGTGCGCTCACGCCCTGCTTCCAACTGCTGTTCGAACAGCACGTTGGCAGGCGTGAAAAACAGTTCGTTGCGATCTTCCAGATTCTTGCGGGTGCCGCCATTGACGGAGACCAGATAGTTGAGTGAACCGATGTCACCGTTGTAACTGATCTCGGTGCCACCGCCCCAGGAACTGTCGGAGTAGTCCTCGCCGTAGAGCTGCCAGGAGCCAACACCGGTAACCAGCGTACCGTCGAGCACGATGTTCACCACCCTGCCCTGACTGCGCACATCGAGCCCGCTGACCGTGCCACGTATCACTTCAATGCGCACCACCTGCCGCGCCTGGATGCGATCCATCGCCGAGCCAATGTCATTCGACTTGCCGGACAGTCGCTTGCCATTGATGAGAATCTGCGCGCCGCTGTTGCCGAAACCGCGCTCGTCTTCGCCACCCTGATTGAACACTTCCTGCAACCCCGGAATGCGCTCCAGCTGGTCGCGGGCAGTGACAACGTTGTACGGGGTGAAATAGTCAGGCGCATAAACGACGCGATTGCCGCCATCGGTCACAGTAACGCCAACACCGCCGGCAACAGTGGGTTCAGCGTCTTGCGCCACCGTTTCACCGGCAACACACAAGAATAGGCAGACGCAGACAAGCAAGGAGACAGGGGACTGGCAACGGGAAAGTCGGATACTGGACACAGCGAAACTCTTCAAAGATGAAAAAAACATACCCCTTTCACAACGATGAACGGAGACCGGTACCCCTGCCTGACGTTACAGCAGCACATAAAGTTTGGATGCGGCCAAATTTCAGTGCCGGCAAAAAACGGGAATTTTTCACTGGCAGCCATGGGGGATTCGTTGGCTAGAATACGAGCACTACATTTAGCCCAATCCACAAAGGAGTGTCCATGTTGCCTTGTCGTTCCCGCCAGTCAGGTTTCACCCTTATCGAATTGATGATCGTGATCGCGATCATTGGCATTCTGGCAGCGGTGGCGCTACCGGCCTACAACGATTACGTCGGCAAGGCCAAGGTTACCGAAGGCATGCTGTGGGCCGACCGGTGCAAGTCGCAGGTCGTTGAAACGATGGTGACGTCGACTTCCCCCAACGTATCGGCGCAGCTGCAGAACATCTGCAACAACCCCAACACGTTTCCCAGCAGCAATCTGCGCGGCACCGGAGTAACGGCAAATGGCATCGTCATCATCGTTGTCAACGAAAGTACGGTGCCAGGCGCTACCATTACTGCCAACCAGTTCTGGTTACGCCCGATGATCAACGGCGTGGCGGTAAACGGTACTACTGACGGCGGCAAATCCATTACCAGTTGGGAATGTGGTCCGGGAGCTGCAGCCAACAACCCGCTGCCTGCCAGCTTGTTGCCCTCCAACTGCCAGTCGCAAGCGCCCTGATTCTCGGCGTTGCACCGGGCAGAAAGCGGTTCAACAGAAGCAAAATTCCTACTTGCCCTCGACCGACAACCCCAGCAATACGTTGCCGGGAATTTCACCGTTGCCGATATAACCGGAATTGACGATCAGCATGCCGCCGGCAATCGCGGGACCGGGGCCATCCATTGAGCCACCCCGGCCGGTGAGACCGCCTACTGCTTCGTAGGTGCCCACACTGTCGAAGTCCCAGACAACTTTACCGTCGCTGGTGGAATAGCCACGCAGATGACCATCGACCGAGCCGGAGAAGGCAATGCCGTTGATGGCGCTGACCGCTGCCATTTGCGCCGGACTGCAGCGCGGGCGCAGACCGCATTCTGCTGGCGGGGTGTGCCACGCGATCTCGCCGGTGGCCAGCTTCAGCGCAAACATGCCGCCCCCAACCCCGGGATCCGCGTCGGTGTTCGGGTTGCCTTCCACCACGATGCGGCCCATGTCGGACAACGCCACGTAAACATTCTCGCCATCGGTTGCTGATCCCCATTGAATGCCGCCGAGGGTGCCGCCGTTGCCGATGCGCACTGACCACAGCACGGCGCCGTTGTTGTCGGGATCGAGGGCGTGTACAAGTCCCGACTTCTGCCCGGCGACCAACACGCGGTTGCCGTTATCGAGATCAACCAGGATCGGCGACGACGCGAAATCATAATCAGGTCCGTTGGTAGCAGGACACGCGGTCTTGTCCGTCATACGGCAGCCACTGTTGTACGCGTCATCAGGCGTCATCTGTTGTGACCAGAGCATTTGCCCCGTATCGAGATCGAAAGCGAGAAACGCATTGCTGGTGTCAGTGGGTGGATCGCTGTAATTGTTGCCGGTGGTGACATACACCGCACGTCGCAGCGGATCGATGGTGGGACTCGACCACACAGGCGAGCCAGACGGCCCCCACAGTTGCACACCGTTGGCGTTTTTACCGAGCGCTTTGGGTTCGTCGACGGTGAACGTTTTCCAGAGTTGCTTGCCGGTGTTGGCATCGAAGGCCATGACACTGCCGCGAAACTTGCAACACTCATAGCCGGCCGTGGTGGCGCCGACTTCTTCACCGGACGACGTGCCGAGATAGAGGCGCCCTTCATAAAGCATCACCGAGCCTGTAATGCGCGCGAGCGGATGCTGATCGACCTTCGTTTGCCACAGCACGTCGCCGGTCAGCGCATCAAACGCATAGAGGTTGGCGGCCCTGTCGCCCACAAAGGTGGCGTAGCGTGGACCAGCAGCAGTCTCGACAGTGCCGACGCTGGGCGCGCCCCGTACGGCGGCTGCGGTTTTGAAGTACCAGTGAATGCAACCTGAGTCCGCACTCAACGAATAGAAGAGACCGCCAGCGCTGCCGACGAATACGCGTCCGCCAACAACAGCCGGCTGGGCATTGGCGGTAAGGTCACCCGGAAACGCAAATGCCCATTTCACTTTCAGCTTCGGCACGTCGGCAGCAGTGAGGCCTGCGACGTTGGGACCAGCGAAACGTGAGTTATCCGGCGAAACGCCCCACCCGCTCCACGCGTTGGAACGAAGCACGTCAGTCGTCGCTGGAGTGGACCACTGCGGCGGCACGCCGTTGTCAGCGCACATTGCAGCGGTGCCGGGCGTGGTGACCAACGGTGCGCCAAACCTTTTACCGGTGACATATTCCGCAATGGCACGATGGTCGAGCGTGGACCGGTGCGCCGCCATCGTGATCATCGAGCCTGCTTCAAGTGCGTTGAGCACTTGCTCAGGCGCCAACTGTCGTAGCACTTCCGGTCGCGGCGCGCGTTCATTGGCACCCTCATGACAGGTAGCGCACAACTGGGTGTAGAGCGCTTGCCCATCCTGCGCGCGGGCCCCGTTGGTGATTCCGAGCGCAAGCACCAGCCCTGCCAGCCAAACTCCCCGTTGTTTCGTCGTCATCGTCTTTTTCTCCAGCGGACGCTTGCCCGCTAGAGTGCCTCATCGTTGAGGTCAGAGCAAAAGAATCACTGCCAGCAGAGTAGTCACAGGGCTTGTCGGCAACGCCGCAAAAGGATTTTGTACCCCTGAGCAGCAATCATGTGGTATTCCACACACCGACCTCAAGGATTTCACGACCACGGTCGATTCAGTACCCGCGAACCAGGAGTGCGAGTAGCAATGATGCGCAAATATAATTTGTTGCCGGGGCTGTTTTTTGTAGCCGGCACTCTCGTCATTGCCTTGCTGGCGCTGGCCAGACAGCGCGCAGAAGCACAGCGCATCCAGCTGGAAACCAGTGTCACTGCCGAACAGGTGACCTTGCGACTGGAATCGTGCATCAACTCGCGCGCCAATCTGGTTCACAACCTGTCCACTTACGAGTGGCGGGATACCTCCCAGTTGCTGCAGGAGTGG
>JAZKEH010000414.1:3870-5815 GCA_040387155.1 Pseudomonadota bacterium
CGGCATCATCCGCGTCATCTATCCCGAAGCCAGCAACCTCGCAGCGCTCAATGCTGATCTGAGCCAGAACGCCAATCCATCTGTCATCAGGGCGCTGGCACAGGCTGCGCAGGCAACGGAACTGGTGCGCACTGACATTGTCGAGCTGCTGCAATCCGGCAAGGGGCTCGCCTACTACAAGCAGATCGTATCGCCCACGGGCGAGCCGCTTGGTTTCGTCAACGGCGTGTTCCGGCTGGCGGAATTGATGGACAGTTGCCTGTCCGAGCAGCCCATGCGCAATCGCTTCGTGTTCAGGCTGTCTGAAAACAGCGACCAGGTATTCTTCGAGCAACCAGCGACGGGCTTACAGCTGGCAACTGCCCACACCGTCAGCACTGAGATCAATCTCACCGGTGCATCCTGGAAGCTGGAGTTCTCTCCCTCCGCCGAGTATCTCGCCAGTGAGCAGGCTTCGCTCGATGTCGGCTGGGCTTTGTTGGGTCTGTCGCTGGTCCTGCTGCTGAGTGCGCTCTACCGCGCCCTGTTGATCAAACAGATTGTCCTGAAGGAGAGCGAAGACAAGTACCGCTTGCTGGTGGAAAACCAGTCGGACATGGTGGTGAAGATCAACACCGTGGGCCAATTCCTTTACGTCAGTCCCAGCTACTGCCGCATGTTCGGCAAGCTTGAAGAAGAGCTGCTGGGGCAGCAGTTCCTGCCACTGGTGCATGAAGCAGATCGCGAGTTAACCAGCCGGTCCTTGGCAAGCCTGCTGCAGCCGCCGCACAACTCCTACCATGAGCAACGCGCGATGACGAAGCAAGGCTGGCGCTGGCTGGCCTGGTCGAACACGGCTGTGCTTGACCGGGCCGGGAAAGTGGAAGCCATCACCGCTGTTGGCAGGGATGTCACCGAGGTGAAGCATCTGGAAGCAAGGGTGGCGCAAGCCCAGAAAATGCAAGCCATTGGCAACATGGCCGGCGGCATCTCGCACGATTTCAACAATCTGTTGCAAGTGATGCTCGGCAACAACGACTTCCTGATTCAGCGCGAAGGCAATGACAAGGAACTGCAGGAAGAGCTGAACCAGATGGGACGTGTCATTGAGCGCGCCATGGTGCTGACCGGCAAGTTGTCGACGCTGAGTCGGCAGGAAATGACGACCCGGGAAATTTTCGACATCAACGCCTTTGTCAAAGAACTGCTGACGCTGCTGCAACGCACACTCCCTGGCGGCATCCGGCTTGCCTTCACGGCGGCAGCGTCTGCGCTGTACGTGAAAGCGGACAAGACGCAGCTTGAACAGGTGTTGCTCAATCTTTGCTTCAACGCGCGTGATGCACTTGCCGGCGAAGGCGTCATCAACATTTCGCTGGGCACCAGCGTGCTGCAACAAACCTTGTCAGGGGATGGCGAGCTGGTGGCGCCCGGCAAATTTGTCTGCATCCGGGTGGAGGACAATGGCACAGGCATAACGCCGGAAGTCTTGCCCAGAATCTTTGAACCATTCTTTACGACGAAGAGCAAAGGCAGCGGTACCGGCCTCGGCCTTGCCAATTGCTACAGCATCATTCGCCAGCATCAGGGCGAAATTCTGGTCGACTCAGCGGTCGGGACGGGTTCAGTCTTCATGGTCTACCTGCCGCTGGTAACGCGTGGCAGCCATGATGACGGCGACGATGCGCTTACTGAACCAGGCAGTGAGGCTGTGCAAGCATAAGCGCCGCGTGCTGAGGCACTGACTGCAATACCCATTCGTCAGTTCAAGCGTCCGCCAGTCACCTGCGCAATAGTTGATTGCGGGTGGTAAAGGGCGGCGTCCAGATGGACTGGAAAATTCTGTACCGCAGAATTACGCCCGGCAATTTCGGCCAGCTTGCCATCAACATACTTGTAGTACTTCACAACACCCTTCTCGATGGCAATGCGGAAGCGATCGCCGGCACTGTATGGCGTATCGCTG
>JAZKEH010000414.1:5825-10556 GCA_040387155.1 Pseudomonadota bacterium
GTAGGTACCGCTCTCCCATACTTCGGCCTGGGCGGCTGCGCCGGCCGCAGCTTCGCGCAGCACAATCGCAAAATCGATGTCCTGGAACGTATTGTTGGCGTTGTGGTTATCCAAACCAACCGCCCGCATCTTGTCAGTCTCAACTGCAGTGAATTCGACGAAGCCATCGCCAGTCAAAGTTTCCACGGACTGGGCCCCTGAATTCTGGTCCGAAGCGCCGGTCAGCGTATTGCCGTCTGCCTGCGCATTGGAAAGATTGGTCCAGGTGATATTGCCAACCGCACCCGCCGGATTGACAACCCGCCTGGCCACAGCTTGCGACACGGAGGTTTGCGGCCCCAGCAATACTGCTTCAATCTTGACTGGATATTGCAGCGCGGCCGGTTTCTGGTTGCCGTGAATAAGCGTCAGTTTGCCCGAGTCCCACTTGTAGTAGTTGACCGCGCCCTTTTCGACAGCGATGCGAAAGCGGTCGCCAGCGTTGTATTTCGTATCTCCGACATAGCGGCCATTTTCCCTGATCTCGGCAGCGCCACTGCCATTGAAGCGCAGCGCAAACTCGATGCTGTCGACATTGGTGCTGGGCGCACCACCGCCGATACCCACAGCGAAAATGCCCTGGTTGCCTACCACAAATTCGAAGCCACCATCACCCGCCGTCAGCGTTTGCTGCGACTCGGCACCGGCATCGCCACAGCCGTTACAGGTTTCGGTGATGGTATTGCTGGCGACATTGACATTCTTGCTGTTGACCCAGGTGACGGGCGTACCGCCGTCCTGGGCCGCCAGCGGCGAACTGACCATTGCCAGCGCCAGTACAGCAGATGGAATAGAGCCGGGTTTACCTGGGATATGTGCCGCCATACCGATCTCCTCTCACACGGTGAACTTCGATCCGAAGTTTGACCAGTGAATTGGGACATGGGATGAGAAGTTAAAGAATCAGGTGGTGACCTGAAAACGGCATCAAAATATCTTTCGCAATGGCACAAACAGCAGTGATCCGGGGCAGCCACAGTTACGAACGATTTCTGCGTCTGCAGCCGAGTTGAACCGGATTGTTATTTTGTTATTGAGGCTGTCAATCGTCGTAGTATCGGGGTTGATCCGGTTCAAGCTGAAAGAGTCAGCAGCTCCGCTGACGCCCTGTTGCGTACTGCCAGTGTAGGCCCATCGCAATGGATTCGCATGACGAGCGATACCGTCGATATTGATCAGTACCAGCATGTTGTTCTCTTCATGCAGACTGTAGTATCGGCCAGGATTCTGGGTTTCTTCCCATATCCCTTCGCGACTCTCTGGCGTCGATGTCTGCTGGGCGTAGCACAACGAAGCGAACAAACAACCGGCTAACATGCATAACATTTTGAACATGGCCACCTCCTGGCAGCTACTACTGGAAAAACGACTTATTTCCGGAAAGGTAGACTGCCTTGTCGGCGCCGTGCAATCACGAAAACTACTGAATTGCTTCTACTTCACATACAGCGGGCATCGTTGCCTGGCCACCCCCGAAAAGCAAAACGGCGCAGTGTGGAGGCTGCGCCGTTTTGTTGTTACTGCTCTGTCCGCTGCGACTATGAGGCCGCTGACTTACACCAACGCGTCGGGGCCCCGACTATCTTCTGGAAAGCGCGTGGCGAATGCCGGCACCGTGATCGTCTTGGCGTAAGACCTGCCCGTACGATAATCAGCGCGGGCGAGCGTGTTGTAAGCGAGCTGCTTTATTCTCCATGTGCCATCTTTCGCATCCTTCACGTAGTGCAGTTCGTACACACCGCCCTCCCACCACATATGAACGCCTTCGCCGTGCAGTCGCGCCATGGCAGCGAGCGAGGTAGCACTTTCGATAGATTTGCCGACTTGAATGGAATATGGAAATACCGCCTGGGCTGATAGCAGATCCGTAGCGACATTCAGCTGCTCTTGTTGCTGGGCACTGGCGAGTGCGAACCCTGGTGCCACCTCCATGCGCTTGCCGCTATTGCTCGCAGCAAAGTGCTGGTGATACAGACGACTGATACCTTGCTCACGTCCTCTGAACTCGCCACCGTTGAAAATTACCTTCGCATCATCAGCAAACAGCGCGATCACGGCATCCAGCTGACCTTGGTCCAAGGCCTGTTCGTACTGTTGATGCAGCGAACGCAGCGCCTTCTCCGCTTCCAGTGTTGCCAGTTTCAGCGACAGACTGTCATTGCTACCGTGGCTGTCAGCTTTCACCAACGTTGTAGCAGAACCCACAGCCGCCGACACACCAAGGCCCAATTGCTTCAGGAAGGAGCGGCGCTTGTTCGCGCCGTTGTCCACTTGTGTGGATTCACGTGCAGAAAAGAGTTTCATCTCAGGCCTCCCGCTGCTTCGGGCCGTAATAACCAAGCGTATCGAATTTGCCGATATGGCGGCCAATGGCGCCGACCACACGCAAGTTCACACCACGGGGGCCACCGGTGAAGCTGAAGCCACAGTCGTGGGAAATCTTGGTGTTGAGCAGTTCAATCATCTGCGCGCCGTTACAGGCTTCTTCGTTCTGGCAGAACAGGTAGACGCCAGGTCGCACTTTCACGTAGATACAGGGCGAGCACCACTGGGCACCCATGGTCTGGTTGCCGGTGAAGATGGTCCACGACATCGAATGCGGTGAGCTGTACAGGTGCATCGAAGTTACCTGGTCGGAGTAGGACCAGGAAAAGGCGTGGCCCACCAGCTCATCGGTGAGGGTGTGACGCACATAAAGTGGTGTTTCCAAACCTTCCATTTCCACCACGCCGAACACCGGGCGATACGTCGTCTCGTTGCCGTAGTACGCGGTGCCCATATGCGATTCGATACTGGTGGCGAGGCCGTTGCTGAAGTCCACGGCCACTTGCACACTCGCGCGCGGCTTGCTGTTCGGGATCACGTGGCTGAACCACGCCAGATTGTCGTCGCCTTCATAGGCACGGTAATCCGCCGTGTGCCATACATTGTCGCGTTGGTCGCGGAATTCCAGCTTGAATTTGTCACTGATGCGGTAGTCGCGCACCGGGCCACCGTTGTCGAAACGCAGCGTGAAGGTCTTGCCCACCAGAATGTCGGAGAAAGGCATGTTGTTGCCGGTACCGGAAATATCGGTGTTGGCACCCTCGCCCGTGGCGAAGGTCGAAGTGTTCTGTTCCGCCGCCGCATGCATCTCTTCATCAGTCAGATGAGGGAAGCTGCGTACCGGACGATAGCTGTAACGCGCACCCTTGGCTGGCGGAGTGTTACCGGTTGCCCACATCGGCTTCTTGCCATGTTCGTCGAAAGGTTCGAGGTAGGCGAGCTGACCGGTTATCGTGCCATCGCCGCGGAACATGTAGTACTCAAGCTCGTCCTTGTCGTTGAAACCGAAACGCACGCCCACCTGCTTCACGTTGTACAGGTCCATCACGAAGCAGGTGTGAATGCCGGAGAACTCGCACTCGGTACGGTTGTAGATAAAGGTGCGGTCATCGGCCAGCACGTAATCCGACGTGGATACGTAGCTCAGGTCATCAATATGACGCGTCAATTCGACGAAGTTGGTGTTGGCCACTGACGCGTAGTACTCCAGCGTTTCAATGCCGTTGTCCTGCTTCCAGTGCAGACCCTTGCCCGCAACCCTGTTGGTGTAGCTATGCAGGTTCGCGGGCATGCCCTGACCTTTGTCGACATAACCGAAATAGATCTGGCGCTGCACTTCCCGATCATCGAGCGTGTATTCCTGCACAGGCGCGCCGGGGCCACCTGCATTGGCCTTGATCCCGCTGCTGAGCCACACTTCGAATACGGTGACCAGGTCAGTCTTCTGGTCGATGAATACGTTGTAGCCCTTCTGCTCACCGGGAATCAGGTGCGAGAAAAACACGATATTGTTGAGGGTCAGTTCGCCGTAGCTGGCGGCAATCTGTTTGCCATCTTCAGAAAGAGTCAGTTTTTTATCGTTGCCAAAACTGTACTCAAGCGTGGGGCCATCCTGCGTGACGATTTTCAGTGACTTGCCGTCGAGGGCTTTGGTGAAGGCCGACACGCTGGTGGGGCCGTTGGCTGCCGCTGCCAGCTTCTGTCCGATCTGGTCGGATGTCAGCTTGGTGTACTTGAAGCGGTGCATCGGTGTTTTCATTGTTGTTCTCCTTGTTATGAATGCGCCATCTGGATGCGCGAGTAAAAAGCAATGCGTTGAAACAGGTTGAAACAAGCGAGGCGAAGAGTAGTCAGGATGACGAAAGGAGTCTAGCGGGGACAGACGATCCCCCCGTATCAGTTCACTTGTTCAAGACCGCAACACCGATGATTTACTCACTGCGGCGGTGAAAGACGAGACGCAGGGCCAAGGGAACGCGGCGGTACATCGCCGCAACGCGCTCAGCATTCAATGGACCGAGGATTCTGGCCAACAAGGCATAAGCCCCCGCATTGTTGACATAGCGGGGTCCCCCAAGTTTGGCGGCCAACCGAAAAGCCTGTTCGGCTCCTTCGATGTCGCCACCGGCAAACAACATTTGCGCGCTATGCGTCGTCTTCTCCGCAAAAGCTTTTGCCCAGGGCGCGCCCAACGCAGGCGCCAACTTTTCAATCGCCAGCACGGCGTCTTTCATGACCTTGGGGATCGTGTCGATCGGGGTGAGGTTGCGGCGTTCCTCGCCGAACTCGCCGATCTGGATACCTTCGGACGAGAAAACCCGCAGCGGCAGCTTGGGCCGGTAGTCCGCCAACTCCGAAATGTCGGGA
>JAZKEH010000414.1:10566-11917 GCA_040387155.1 Pseudomonadota bacterium
ACGATAGACTTCCACATGCAAGCGACTTCGATTGCCCGCATGTATGCGGATTGACACCAGCGGATCCAGAATTATCGAAAACGACGGTCGGAGGGCAACCAGCCGGATATTGAGGTCGTAATCTTCCGATTGCCACAAGCCCTCATCGTATCCGCCGGTTGTTTCCAGCAACTGACGCTTCCATGTTCCTGTGAGTGTCAACATCGACCGGCGTATGGCGTAATCAAGCAGGTCATCGTTATTCCTCACGCCAGCCAAATCAAACCCTCGCTCCCCCACCGTTTTACCGTCCCTGAACGCATTTGTTTCCGTCAACACTGCGTCACAGCCGGTTCGCTGGATTTCTGCGCGGACGCGCTGCGCCCAGCCAGGCAGAAAAATATCGTCGGCATCGTGAAAGTGGATGTAGTCCGCGTCGCACTGGCGCCACAGAACGTTGCGCGCTCGGCCGGGGCCGATATTCGATTCCCCCCTCACGACCTCTACCTGCATGCCTGCCGGAATCCAGTCCCGCGCCGGGTATTGTGATGCGTCATCGTAGACGTACACCTTGTCCACACCCGGCAACAAATCCGTTAGCGAATTCAGGTTCTCGGTCAGGAGTTCGCGCTCGTTGTGGTACGTAATGCAAACACCAAGGGACACAACGGGTGAATTCATTCTGTGCTTCTCCTTTGGTTTTCATCAGGACTCCATTTGAACAGGCGCGCTTCCAACTGCCTGCCATGGGCGATGAGCGGTGCTTCGAAACGTCTCCAGGAAAATTCTGCCAACAGCAGTGTGATCGCCAGACTCAATGCAGTGACCAGCCAGCTGCCAACGCCAACATTGGCGGGCTCCTGCTTGCCCAACAGCAGCCAATGCATCAAGGCAAATATCGGCAAATGAACAAGATACACGCAATAGGAAATCCGCCCGAGCCAGAACAACCAGGGCTGGGTAAATATCGCCAGCAACACTGCCGGGGGCCTGGCAAGCAGAGTGACCAGCAAGGCACCATAGGTCAGTGCCAGTACAGAAAACAACGCAGTGCCGAACAACGCCTCACTCTGGGCAGTTTCTGCCGCCATCAAGACCAACCCCAGCAGCAGCACGCCCCTGAAAACATTGACATGCCGCCGGACCCACTCCCACCACGCATCATTGCGCCGGACGGCGGCCAACAACGCCCCGACACACAGGCTGTCCATGCGCGTAAAAGGAAGTGCCGTCTCGGCAACCTCATGGCCGGGATAGAAGACAACGATGCCTGCCCGCAACAGCAGAGCGGCAACGATCAGAGAAGCCAGCACCAGGCACAACTTTCCCGACGATGACATGAAGCGCAGCAAGAAAGGAAACAGCAGATAGA
>JAZKEH010000415.1:0-1903 GCA_040387155.1 Pseudomonadota bacterium
CCAAGATTTATGTTTGCGCCGGCACTGTGAATACACCAGTAAACCGGATCGCTTACAGAGACGCGTAACACGATGGATGGACCTGTAACGTTCAGGCCGTGAAACTTGATTTCTTTCTGATACTCGCCGGCAATGCCAACATTCGCCATGCGATCAACACCGAATGTGCGCCCACCGTCTGCAGAGATAGCAAGTGTCACTTTGGGGCTTGGTACTGAGACAGTGCCAACGCCGGTTTCCATTACTAGCGTGACTTCGTTTAATTCAATGTTCTTGCCAGGCGCGTCAAACAAGCCTGCATGAATCGGCGCGGAGTCTCTCACGCGAATGATCGTGTCGCCGTTTTCCGTGAAGTAATCTTCGTGCAGCTCAAGCACGTTGCCATCTTCATCGGAGACCAGGTGCTTGTTGTAGCAATACGCATATGAGTTGCCACGGTAACGTCCGGTTTCGGTTGCAAGGTCATACGTGGATGAATTCAGCTCGAACCATTGCCCGCCTTCAGGGTAGGCATAGGTCTTGTTGGCTGATGGGAATTTCAGGATGTAAAAATTCTGTTTGTGGAACCGCATCGTCCAGCCAATTGCATCTGAATAGCGTCCAAAGTTGGCTATTTCTCGCACCAGGTTGGCAGGCAGAATGTTGTCATTCACGCCAGCGTCTGAAATCGAGTAAACGTTGCGATCATCGCCAAGGAAATACATAGCGCGGTCGGTGTGTGCCACTGAATTGCGTGCGCCACAACCAATTTGATAAAGGCCACCTTCCATTCGCTCGAATGGCGGATTGCCTTCGCCAGAATTCCACCATGTTTCAGTGGTCAGCTGGCCGAGCAGGAACAGTTTTTGACTGAATACATAGACGCGAACCAGTTTGTCAGCCGCGCTCTCTGCTGTTGCGTAGTTCAATCCATCAATGACAAGCGGAGTGCCTACGTCAGAGGTCATCCAGCCATCTTCCAAACCATCATAGATGGCCTGGTTGTTCAGCACCGCAACAGAGAACGGGTTTTCGAAGTCTGCTGGGTCACCGTATGTCAGCGTTGTCGTATCTTGATTCCACTCCCACGCTGCGGTTTCGCCGGCTGTGATAACAACAGAGTTCTTGAGCCCTTCCAGCACACAACGTTCAGTGCCGGTTATGGTACCAAGCAATGTGCGCGTGCCGTTCTCGGCAATTGAATGAAGCTGCGTGCCAGTGACTTTGTAAACTATGCCTCGATGAGCCAGCATGCCGCGATCAATGCCAGAACCGGCCGACCACGGCGTCGACAATCCCGGAAAGCTGTCGAGAATGTATTTACTTACTCCATCGCCTTCCTGAATCTGTGGCCACCAGTTACGACACACCTGCTTGCTTTGCGGACGTGAGCGATGCTCCGACGTGCCGCCGGTGATGTTGATCGGGATTAGCATTAGTAATCGACAGGTTTTTCGAGAGATTCGAAATCAGGCAGCACAATCTTGCGTATCTCTGGCTTTGCGACATTGCGCAGCGCCAGGACACGGTTAAATTGCTCGCCTGATATCTTGAGTGGCACTGCAGCGCTGAAGGCCATTAATGCGGCAACGTGCGGAACTACAGGATCCGGCACTGAGCCTGCTTTGGACCATTCGGCAAGTCCTTCGCGGTCAAGGTCGTCGTAAACCTCATCGTATATCTCAACGAACAAAGCATCATGCTCAGCGCGTAGTGATTCCGGTTGAGAGACGATACCGAGCAGCATACCTGCCCGCTTTCTGACCGCTTGAATGTCAGCCATTACTCAGCGCTCTTTCCGCCGCGTTTCTTCGGTTTTGGCGCTTCGACTTCATCAGTCAGTTGCGCATCTTCACCCGCTTTTTCCCAATTCGTGGTTTTCAGGGCTTTGGAAACGATGTGATCTTCCTTGTCTTCCCAGACA
>JAZKEH010000416.1:0-9429 GCA_040387155.1 Pseudomonadota bacterium
ATCGGCCCGGCCAGTACCTGACGGCAACCAATCCACTGGGTATTGCCCGTGCCTATTCGATTGCCAATGATTTTGCCCAGGATGGCCATGTGGAGTTGCACGTTGCCGCCACCAGTCACGGCGAGTTCACCGATTGGCTGTTCAACGTTGCGAAAACTGGCGATGTAATCTACCTGCGTGGTCCCGCCGGGGAATGCCACTACGATGCGAAAGAAGATGCGGAACAGCCCTTGCTGTTGGCCGGCACGGGTACGGGCCTGGCGCCGCTGCTCGGCATCGCCAAGGATGCGCTGCGAGCGAAGCACGACGCTCCGATTCATCTCTATCACGGCGGGCGTACCACCGAGCAGCTGTATCTGACGGACGAGTTGCGCGCACTCGCCACCGACCACGCCAATTTCCACTACCATCCCTGCATCGCCGAAACGACTGACAGTACGCCCAAAGACATGGCCGTTGGCCGGCTGGAACAAGTCATCTCGCAAGACATGGCTAAAGCAAAACTCGCGACTTACCGTATCTATCTGTGCGGCGCACCTGCTTTTGTGCACGGTATGCGCAAGAAGCTCTATCTGCAGGGCGCGCGCTCCGAGCACATCCACTGCGATCCCTTTACCGAACGCACGGTGGTGCCGGCTTGAATTCCTCCGATGAGCAACGACCATGAAAACCCTGGCTGAGTTCAGCGAACGCTTTTTTTCGACGATGGCGACAATCCTGCTCAATGCGCTCGTCATTGGGATTGCAGTATTGCTGCTGCTGGCAATCGTCTACTACATCGCCGACGTCAAGCAGACACAGCACACGATACGCCGCAACTATCCGTTGGTTGGCCGCTTCCGCTATCTGTTCGAGAAATTGGGGGAGTTCTTCCGGCAATACTTTTTCTCGATGGATCGAGAGGAACTGCCGTTCAATCGCGCGCAACGCTCGTGGGTCTATCGCGCCGCCAAGAATCTGGACAACACGCAGCCGTTCGGCTCGACGCGCGACAACGACCGCGAAGGCCACATCATTTTCGTCAATGCCGGCTTTCCGATTCTTGATGAAGAAGCGACCGAGCCGGAAGCAATAGTGTTCGGCCCCCGCTGTCGCCAGCCGTATAGCAGCAATTCGCTATTCAATATTTCCGGCATGAGTTTTGGCGCCATCTCAAAACCAGCGGTGCAAGCGTTGTCGCGCGGCGCTGCCATGGCCGGCTGCTGGATGTGCACGGGTGAAGGCGCCTTGTCGGAGTTTCATCTCGAAGGGGGCTGCGACATCATCTTCCAGATCGGCACTGCCAAGTACGGCGTGCGCGATGAGCACGGCAATTATTCGCAGGAAAGACTAAAGGAAATCACCGGCAGACCGCAGATCAAGATGATAGAACTCAAGCTGGCACAGGGCGCCAAACCAGGCAAAGGTGGCATCCTGCCCGGCGTCAAAGTGACACCCGAAATTGCCGGTATTCGTGGCATTCCGGTTGGATTGCCGTCGATCAGTCCCAATCGCCACCTCGACATTGCCAACAACCATGAGTTGCTGGATCGCATCTGCTGGTTGCGTGAGTTCACCGGCAAGCCGGTGGGCATCAAGACAGTGCTCGGCGACGAAAGCTGGATCGAAGACCTGCTGCAAACGATCAAAGCCGAAGGCATTGAACGCGCGCCTGATTTCATTACGCTGGACAGCGCTGATGGCGGCACCGGCGCGGCACCAATGACACTGATGGATGACGTCGGTCTCGGCATTCATGAGTCGCTGCCATTACTGGTCGACAAATTGATTGAGCATGGCCTGCGTGATCGCATCAAGGTGATTTGCTCTGGCAAGCTGATCAATCCGGCCGACGTGGCATGGGCTCTGTGTGTAGGAGCCGATGCCATTAACAACGCGCGTGGCTTCATGTTCTCGCTTGGCTGCATCCAGGCCATGCAATGCAACAAGAACACCTGCCCCACTGGCATCACGACGCACGACCCGAAATTGCAGCGCGGCCTGGTGACCAGCGACAAGGCCGTACGCGTGGCCAATTACCAGCGCAACATGATCAAGGAGATCAGTGTCATTGCGCATTCCTGTGGCGTGAAAAATCCACGCCAGTTGATGCGCAAGCATGCGCGCATGGTGCACAGCAGCAGTGCCAGCATCACCCTGGTTGATTATTACAGAAAGCGCAAAAACGCCGACCATGGTGGTTGACGCAGACACCCTGTTTGGAAAATACCTAAACCCCGCGAGGAAACCCCCATGAAGACCAACGTATTGCTGATTAGTATGATCGCGTCGATGCTTTTGTCAGGTTGCTCCGAGCCGACAATTCCACCCGCCCCTACTCCGTCGCCAACGCCTTCTGCTGCAGCGGCGCCAGCGCCAACCGAAATCAAGCGGGAACAACAAGGCGTGCTGACCGATACACAGCGCGCAGGCTACAACGCTGCCAATCAGGCTTCTGATGTGCTGAAGAAAGCGGAAGAGGAGCGCCGCAAACAAATGGAGGCACAAGGGATCTGAGGAGATTGCGCGAGTAAACGATTGTTGCTCGCGCCCTACTGCTGCTGTTGCCAGGTTACAACTTCAGCAAACTTTACTGCGCCACCGAAAATATCGAGTGCGCTGCCGATGGTCAGATCAACGCGGCCGTTGCCGAGTTGTTTGACATCGTCGAGATCGCTGAGCTGATGTACGCCGCCGGCATAAGTCACCGGACACGGACTGTGCTCGCCCAGCAAGCTGATCAACTCTTCCTGGATGCCTTGACGCAAACCTTCCACATCGACGCCATGCACCAGAAATTCATCACAGCTGCGCGACAGACGCTGCAGGAGTTCTGCATTCACTTCTTCCTCGGTGAACTTCTGCCAGCGATCAGTCACCACAAAAAACCTGCCGTTGCGTGAGCGGCAGCTGAGATCGAGCACCAGTCGCTTTTTCCCCACCACGGTTACCAGTGACGAAAGTCTGTCACTGTCGATGCGACCATCAGCGAAAACATACGACGTGACGATAACGTGGCTGGCGCCTGCATCAAGGTAGACCTTCGCGTTATCGGGTGTGACGCCACCGCCATATTGCATACCGCCGGGCCAGGCGCGCAGCGCCGACAAGGCAGCGTCTTCATTGCCCTTGCCAAGCGCAATGACATGGCCACCGCGCAAATCAGCGTCGCGGTAGAGTTGCGCAAAATACGCCGGCGTATTGCTGCTGGTGAAGTTGGTCTGAAGTGAGGCAGTGTCTTGCTCGTTGAGCGAGCCACCAACGATCTGCACCACTTTGCCGTGATGCAGATCTATGCAGGGACGGAAGCGCATTTATTTCTTGGCGGACAGCTCGGTGAAATACACGGCAACAAGTGCATCGCCAGCGGTGGCATTACCACCTGACCATTGCGCGTCGAACTCGGCAGTCGGTTTCTCCGCCTGAATCTGTTCGACAGTCTTGCCTGCAGTAATGCCGCTCTGTACGCGATCACGAATCGTCGTCAGCATTTTCAGTTGCGATTCCACATCTGCGCGGGTGCTGACAACACCATGACCCGGCAAAAAGCGGGTATTGGCGTCGGACATTTCAATCAGCTGTTCATACACTGCCAGAATGCCAAGCAAGCTGCCGCCGCCCGGTGCATCCGCACGCGGATAGGCAACGGTGCGAAACACATCGCCGGTGTGAATCAGGTTGATGTCCTTGAACACGATGATGGAGTCACCATCCGTATGCGCTGGCACCACGTGCTGCGCATGAATGTCATGACCATTCAGATGAAAGTTCACACTGTCTTCGAAGGTGATAACAGGCAAGCCAGCTTTCTGATCATCCGTTAGCGCCTTCGCAAGATCGGCGCCGGTGAATCCCGCTGCAATGCGGGTACGTGCGTTCTCGTGTGACACAAGGATGGCGCCGCCCTTGCCGAAATTGATGTTGCCACCGGTGTGATCGCCGTGATGATGCGTGTTGAAGACGAAACGAATCGGTTTGTCGCTGAGCGCCTTCACGGCAGCAATGATTTTTTCCGACAACGGTGCGTACTGGTCGTCAATCAGGAAGACACCGTCTTCACCTATTGATACGCCGATATTGCCGCCCGAGCCTTCGAGGTAATAAACACCGTCGGCCAGTTCATGGGTCTTGATCTCCACCGCACTGAAATCCTGTTGCGGCTGGGCCATGACTGCGCTCGCACCAGCGATGGCGACAACGGCGGCCGCTACACGCAGGTACTGGTTTCTGTTGGTATTTTTTGCCTTCATGACCTTCTCCTCCCCTGATTTGACGAGCGCTGCAGCATACACGAAGCCCGGCGGGGCGCCCACGCCCGCACAGGGCATTTGACCGGTAGGCGAAAGCTAACCTTCCCTTCGCCTGACCTTTTAAAAGTCTTTAAAAAAAGTTCAGAAGAAAGGTTTGTAATATTCCCCGACTGCGTGGCAGACTGGCCGTGCCTGCAGCGACACAGCCAGGCACGCAAGACAAGTGCGCAGTGCAAATGAAAGACGTTCGACCCAGTGCCAGCAATACGATCTGCAACCCGATCCGAGAGCTACGTTCTGAACAGGTTAGAACCCCGCCGGTGCTGAACCGGACCCGTCATAGAGTATCGCGAGGCAGCAAGTCCGCCTGGAGGGTACTCGTCACCAACTAAACATCATCCCCCGACAACTCCGAGCTTTTTGACGCAGGTCTTTTCCGTAACTATGGGTGGAGGCAGTTTCCATGGCAAAACGAGCACAGTTCAAACCAGCACGCAGCAGCAACGATTTCGACAGTCGCTTCGGTCAAGAACCAAGACGCGGTGACAAAGGCAAGAAACAGAAGTACCGTCAGCACGAAGGCGATGACACCAACGTCGTCAACCTCAGCACCCACAGCGCCCAGCTCGCCACCGCCTACGCTCCGCGTCGCACGAAGACGCCACTCGCCGCACAAACCCCCGCCCAGCAGCAATACATCAACGCGATTCGCAATCACTGCCTTACCTTTGGTATCGGTCCTGCCGGTACTGGCAAGTCCTATTGCGCGGGTGCGCTGGCTGCTGAAGCGCTGGAATCCGGTCGCATTGAACGCATCATCCTGACCAGACCTGCCGTTGAAGCCGGGGAACAGCTCGGGTTCCTGCCGGGTGAAGTGCAGGACAAATATGCGGTCTATATCGATGCCTTCCGCGACATTCTGGTGGAACGCCTTGGTTCAGGCGTAGTGGATTACTGCCTGCGTCATGGCCGCATCGTTGGTGCTCCGCTGGCCTACATGCGCGGCAAGACCTTCAGCAACAACACCTTTGTAATCCTGGATGAAGCGCAAAACACCACCCCTGCCCAGATGAAGATGTTCCTGACCCGCATTGGCGAAAATGCCAAGGTGGTCATCAACGGCGACATCCGCCAGAGCGACTTGCGGGGACCCAACGGGTTGGAAGATGCCATCAACAAGGTGAAGGATCTGCCGGGCGTTTATATCCACGCCTTCGAGAGAGCCGACATCGTCCGCAGTGGTTTGGTACGCAAGATCCTGGACCGCTACGAACCAGGCTGATTGCCCCTATAATCGCCCGCTTTCAGGCTTGATCAATATTCAGGATCAGAAAGCGGGCTTATGAACAGTCTCGATCAACAGGTGCTCAACCAGCTGGCAAGCTGGCTCGAAGCTGGCAAACAAAGCTGGTTGTGCACGATTACCGACACCTTCGGTTCCTCTCCCCGCCCCATCGGCTCGCTACTCGCGTGCAACATCGACGGCCTGCATTGTGGCTCGCTGTCTGGCGGCTGCGTGGAAGACAATCTGCGTGAAAGCCTGTTCCGCGGCGAGCTTGCTGTAAACCAGCCTGCGCTGATGCGTTACGGCGTTGCCGTCGAAGATGTATTGAAACTCGGCCTGCCCTGTGGGGGCAGCATGGAAGTGCTCATCGAGCCGATCAAACCAGAGAGAGCCAGTTTCTATCGTGCCCTGTCCGACAAGGTGAGCCAACGCATTCTCGTGCAGCGTCAGGTCAACATTCACACCGGCGAGAGCTCGGTGCACGCCATTGCCCGTTACCAACCACTGCAGTTCGATGGCGACACATTGCTGCACACCTACGGCCCGTCATTCCAGTTGTTGTTGATCGGCGCTGTACAGGTCGCCTGGTATCTCGCCGACATGGCGCAGGCGCTCGACTACGAAGTGGAAATCTGTGATCCGCGCAAAGAGCTCATCGAGAACTCACCGCCGGTCAAAGCCAAATTGATTACAGCAATGCCGGATGACTGGCTACGCAGCAAGATTGTCGACCAGCAAACTGCCGTTATCGCGTTGTGCCACGATCCACGCATTGACGACATGGCCCTGCTGGAAGCTCTCGGACGCGATGCTTTCTACATTGGCGCGATGGGTTCCATCCGCACGTCATCCAAACGACGTGAGCGTTTGCTCAGTCTCGACATCACGCAAGAACAGATCGATAGCCTGCATGCGCCGGTGGGATTGCCACTCGGCAGCAAGACGCCACCGGAAATCGCCATCGCCATTCTGGCTGAGCTGACGCAATTGCGTGCACAGCTCACGGGCCGCAAAGAGTCATGAGCGCAGACGTCGGTTGCATTGTGCTGGCAGCCGGCAGCAGCAAACGGTTCGGCTCAGACAAACGCCGCCACCAATTACCCAGCGGAATGACAATGCTGGAGCAAACGCTGGCCATACTGCAGCAGGTGTTTGAACGAAGGGTATTGGTGTTGCGCGCTGATGACGCGGATCTGTCAATTCAATTCGCCAATGAATGGCACATCATCAACGCCCCGAATGCAGAACTGGGCATGGGACACAGCCTCGCTGCCGCCATGCAGGCCACTCAGCAGTGGAACGGCGCCGTGATTGCTCTCGCTGACATGCCGTGGCTGAAAACCCACACACTCACCGCGATCAGACACGCGCTGAAACCCGATAACCTGGTCGTGCCCTTTTACGAGGGCCAACGCGGCAATCCGGTTGCAATAGGGAGTGATTATTTCGGGCGGTTGGCGGCACTGCAGGGCGACAGTGGCGCCAGACAATTGATGCAGGAATTCAGCGATCGCATCATCCAGCTGAATGTGGATGATGCAGGGATATTGCAGGACCTCGACACGCGTCCTTGATCAACTGCTCAGAAGTACCTGCTCAGGGCGTGCGGCCGTAGCCTTTGCAGCAAGAGCAAACTATCTTGGCAGTGACCAAACCGTGGCCGTTGCAGTGCGCGCACTGTTTGACACGCGGCTGATTCAAGATATCGATCATCGTTTGCAGTACTGAGCCGTTGAAATCCTGGCCTGTAAACGATTGGTACTTGGACATCCCTGTCTGGGTCCCGAAGGACATCAATGAGTTCATAACGCTATCCAGACTTGGTTCTTGTGGGAGTGATTATAGGAATCACCCTAGTCATGTAGCGTTACGCACGTCACAGTTTCACTCGTCTTAATAGGGAATTTACCCTAGTTGTGTGAACTGCCTTGTTCATCACACCTGCCATCATTGATGGCCAGCCAATATCATTTTTGTGAGCCAACTCTCGGCAACACGCAAAAGACCTGCGGCACCCGAAGCAGTTCAAATCCAGTCCGTGCACTTTCTTAACCTGGTAGCAACACAGCCTTTACATGAAAGCGCCTGCGGCGTTCGAAGCCATCCAAACAGGAACTGCGCGCTTATTTACCCAGTAGCGCAAGATTCCATACATGAAAAAAAAAGCCCGGCACAAAGGCCGGGCTCAATATTCACACATCAATCACAAACTAAATCACATCTGGGGAGATGTAGACACGGGGGGAGCCATGCCTACACCTATTAAGACGGTGGTTTGCGAAGAAAGTTCCGAAAATTTTCAAAAAATTTAGAACTGCGATTCCGGGAGGCGAACAACCAGTCCATCCAGCGCATCAGTAACCACGATTTGACAGCTGAGACGACTGTTTGGTTTCGGCTCCAGCACACATTCCAGCATGTCTTTTTCCATGCCATCCGGTTTGGCCAGTTTGCCCACCCAGGCTTCGTCGACATAGCAGTGGCAAGTGGCACAACTGCACGAGCCACCACACTCACCCACGATGCCATCGATCATGTTGTCGACAGCGGCCTGCATGACAGAGGTACCGGCTGGCACCTGCACTTCATAACTGGAACCATCGTGTTTGATATACGTCACCAACGCCATGACAAACCTCTATAAGGGACAAACAGGGGTGAAAAACCGGCCCGAAACCAGACCAAACGGCCGGGCATTATACTCAACCGACTGCTCTGCAGAAGCTGTTGATTACAGCCCCGAAAAAGCCACTTTTCCTTGAAGATTCACCCTACCCATCCCCAGGTCAACCCGCTATATTTGCCCGCGATACAGGCATCCCAGACACACATCCACAAAAGGAAACCATCGATGAAAACTCGTGCAGCCGTGGCCGTTGCCGCCGGCAAACCACTCGAAATCTGTGAAGTCGACCTCGAAGGCCCAAAGGCCGGCGAAGTCCTCGTAGAACTGAAAGCCACAGGCGTTTGCCATACCGACGCGTTCACCCTGAGCGGTGATGATCCAGAAGGTGCCTTCCCGGCCATTCTGGGCCATGAAGGCGCAGGTA
Organism: Pseudomonadota bacterium; assembly: GCA_040387155.1. Classification (GTDB taxonomy): domain Bacteria; phylum Pseudomonadota; class Gammaproteobacteria; order Pseudomonadales; family Pseudohongiellaceae; genus CAILUG01. The sequence goes on from JAZKEH010000416.1 coordinate 8,565, forward strand.
TCGTGGTTGACGTGGGTCCGGGCGTGAAGTCCCTCAAGAAAGGCGACCACGTAATCCCGCTCTACACCCCCGAATGCCGCGAATGCGACTACTGTCTGCACCCCCGCACCAACCTCTGCCAGTCGATCCGCTCCACCCAGGGCAAGGGCCTGATGCCAGACGGCACCAGCCGCTTCTCGCTGGATGGCAAGCCGATCCTGCACTACATGGGCTGCTCCACCTTCTCCAACTTCACCGTGTTGCCCGAAATTTCGCTGGCCAAGGTGCGTGAAGACGCCCCGTTCGACAAAATCTGCTACATCGGCTGTGGCGTAACCACTGGCGTTGGCGCTGTAGTTTTCCAGGCCAAGGTTGAAATTGGTTCCACTGTTGCCGTATTCGGTCTCGGCGGTATCGGCTTGAACGTTATCCAGGGTGCCCGCATGGCAGGCGCCAGCCGCATCATCGGTATCGACCTGAACGACGGTCGCGAAGCGATGGCTCGCCAGTTCGGCATGACTGACTTCATCAACCCGAAAAAAGTCGAAAACGTGGTCGACACCATCGTGCAGATGACCGGTGGCGTGGATTACAGCTTCGAATGTATCGGCAACGTCAAAGTAATGCGTCAGGCGCTCGAGTGCTGCCATAAAGGCTGGGGCCAGAGCTTCATCATCGGGGTTGCTGGCGCAGGCCAGGAAATCTCCACCCGTCCATTCCAGCTGGTGACCGGCCGTCACTGGCGCGGTACCGCCTTCGGTGGCGCCCGCGGCCGTACTGATGTGCCAAAAGTTGTGGATTGGTACATGGAGAATCGTATTTCGATTGATCCGCTGATTACGCACACGATGCCGTTGGACAAAATCAATGATGCGTTTCATTTGAT
>JAZKEH010000417.1:0-6609 GCA_040387155.1 Pseudomonadota bacterium
CTTCAGCGAAGAACTGATCGCCATCTTCAGTAGCGATGTCGCCGTCATCGCCATTGGCGCCGAGTGGTTGCGCATCCTGTCGTACTCCTACTTCGTCTATGGCTGGTGGATGGTGTCGGTGCAGGCGTTCAACGGCGCCGGCGACACGCGCACGCCTACGTTGATCAACGTCGTGTTCTTCTGGCTGATCCAGATTCCGCTGTCCTGGTGGTTTGCTATCCAGCTGGGCTGGGCGGAGACGGGTGTGTTCTGGGGTGTCTTCGTTTCCGAGACAGCGGTGGGATTGTTTACACTGTGGCTGTTTTCGAAAGGCAGCTGGAAACACGCGCGCGTTTGAACATGCTGCAAAAACTTTGATCGCATTCACCAGAGGTTAAAAACCCAATGAAGAAAATCCATTTGCTGATGCTGGCGGCTGGTCTCCTTACAGGCACTGGCCTCAACGCCGCCTCGCTGCCGGCTCATGCGCCCTTCTCCTTGTTGATTGTCGCTGATGAAGTGAACCCGCATCGGCTGGCCGACCCCGACATTACCCAGCCGAAGGATCTGCAACCTGCGCTGACTAATGACAGCCCACTGAAGTTATCGTCGGCCGCTACAGTCAGCAGTCAATGCGTTGACGAAGCACTGACTGCCTTGAAATCGGCAGCGCCGCCGAAGGTTGTTCTGTACTTCGCCCATCGCGCGGCAAAACATTGCGACGGCACTGATGCCCAAGGCGAGTTCACGCAACTGATCCGACAAGGTTTGCAGCAAGGCATGGGCATCGTCGTGCTGCATCACGGCTTGTATGTCGACATCTTCGCGCGTGGCGCCAAGGATGAGTTGCTTGCAGTGTTGGGTGCGATGACCAACAGCATTGCGTGGGACACCAGGGATGGCCAGCGCGTTTACAACGTCGGCGGTTCACACTTTGTCAGCAGCAATGGCTTGCGCTATGGCCAGCAAGCGCAATTTGTGGGCACGGCGGGCGTCGCAGCTGGCGCGTATCCCTACTTCGTGAATGTGCCAGATGAGCTCTATTCCGATACCAAGCTGGTTGAAGAAGCTGGCGAGTCGCGCACACCGCTGTTTGCATCGGATTCGCAAGGCGAACGCCTGCTGGGTTATGTCTTGCAGCGCCAGGGCTGGCAGGGCCGTGTGATTGCGTATCAACCGGCGGAATACCAGCCTAACGCGCTCGACGATCACAACGGCCCCAACTACCAGATCCTCGTGAATGCCATTTACTTCGCTGCCTACGGTGACTGACTACTTTTCGTCGAGCACGCTACGCACGCGTTTGGCCAGATCTTCCAGCCGATAGGGTTTTCGCAGAATGTAGTGTTCAGCCTGCAACTGGCCATTGGCATTGAGCTGTTCGGAATAATCAAAGCCTGTCGTCAGTAATACCTTCAGTGTGGGTCGCAGCACACGCGCTTGCTGCATCAGGTTGTAGCCGTTGGCGTCGCGCCCCAGCACAATGTCGCTGAACAACAGATCGACCGGCACGCCACGCTGCAGGATGGCGAGCGCGGCCGGCATCGAACTCGCTTCCAGCACGAGATAGCCGAGCTTTTCCAGCATCGTCCTGACGGTCTGCAGCAGATCCACTTCATCATCGACCAGCAGCACAGTTTCGCGACCACACGGCAAGGGCTCGCTGGTGGCCTCCGGAAAGGTCATGCCCAATGGTGTGTTGTCGCAGCGCGGCAGCAGGATGCGGAACGTCGTGCCCTTGTTCAACTCCGATTCCAGTTCTATCTCGCCACCGGAGCGCTTGACGAAACCATAGACAAGGCTGAGGCCGAGCCCTGTGCCCTTGTCCCTGTCCTTGGTCGTGTAGAACGGTTCAAAGATCCTGTCGCGCAAATTCTCGGCAATGCCCTGGCCGGTGTCCTGGATCGTAAACATCACGTAATCACGCTCATTACGCGTGGTGTTGCTGGTCGTCATTGAAATGGTGCCCATGCCTGCCATGGCATCACGCGCATTGATGATGAGATTCAACAACGTGTCTTCAAGATCGCCTTCGTTGACATAGACCAGCCACAAGTCGTCAGCAAGCACATAGTTGAAGCCGATGTTGGCGGTCATCGACTTCGAGAAGAAGCCCTGCAGGTTCACCATCACCCGGTTCAGGCTGAGCATGTCGAGCCCCAACTGCTTCTGCTTGCTGAACCCCAGCAACCGTTTCGTCAGTTGTACGCCACGCTCAACTGCATGCTGGGCGCGCTCAAGTTTTTGCACGAGGTGCGGCTTGTCTTCCAGCTCCATCAGCGTGAGTTCAATGTTGCCGTTGATGACCATCAGCAGGTTGTTGAAGTCATGGGCTATGCCACTGCTCAGTTGACCCACCGCTTCCATCTTGTGGGCATGGCGCAGCGTGCGCTCGGTGCGCTGCATTTCTGTCAGATCGGTGATGAGGGAGAAGTAGCCTCGCACGTTGCCGTTCTCGTCGGCATCTGGCACGTAGACAGTGTGGATGTTTTTCTTGCCCGCTACCGGATACACCAGCGTGCGGTTGAAACTGACAGACTGGCCGGCCAGTGCCTTCTCGATGTATGGCTTCAGTTCGCGGTAGCGATCGGGCCCGGTGAACTCCAGCACGCTCTTGCCAACGATATGGTCCTCACGAATCCCGAGCCAGCCGAGTGACACCGAATTGATCATGCGAATGATCTGGTGGGTATCAACGTAGGTGAAGCCGCCAGGAAAGAAGTTGGCCAGCGTTTGCATCTGGCTGGACGATGAGAACTGTGAGGACGCGTGTGTTGAAGAGTGAGAATTGGATTCGTCATCGCCTGCAGGGTGAGCGACGACTGAAGCAGACGAACCAGGAGCAGACTCACTCATAGTGAAGAACCCGGAGTTATTGATATCGACGTCTGCTGCGCTGCGGTCGCGTCATTGCAGAAATCACTTTTCCCGAGCCGTTGCCGGCTTCAGCCAGGTTCCGTTGGCCATCCTGATCGTTACGACTGCTTACGTATTGATCTGATTTGATCTTAACATCACAAGACAGTCTGACAACCCCAAACACAACAAACCCTGCCGAAGCAGGGTTTGGGTGTCATTTGTTTGACGGTGCCTGATGGCTACTGTGCAGCAGCGGGCGCCGGCTTCGGGTCCAATTCAATGCGGAAATCGACAATCTTCTCTTCACTCTTCTTGTTGCGCAATTTCAACAGCGTGTTCAGCTGATACAACGAACCCATCATGATGTAAGCCGGTGGCAGGAAATCAAGCTTGTGCAGTTCCTGTACCTGCTCCGGTGTCAGTGCACGCATTTTGTTTTCATTGATCGTGTACATGCCTGTGACTTTGCGTGGCTCGGCGTTCTGCGGTTGCAGGATCAGTTCGAATGGTGAAAACAGGTCGAGTTCCATCAGCTTGGTGGTGAACTGCTCAGTCAGACGCTCGCTGTCGAAGATGTCTTTCAGCAGGCGATGCACCGTCAACAACAGATCAGTTTCGCCGCCGTCTTCCTTGAACAGTGCAATGCCTTCATCAGCGTTTTCGCTGAGGAAAGGGCTGTTGCGATTGACGCAGGCAGTCAGCTCCCTGCTGTCTTCCGGCTTGCTGTCGTCGAAGCCGATCAGGAATGGATGACGTTGGATCATCAATGGCACATAGGTGCTGTCCCAGCCATCCGCGTTGTAGTAGTGGTTTTCGCCGGGACGCAGGCCGAGCATGGCGACCGGATGATAGTTCTTGTTGTCAGGCGTACGGATAAAGACGATGGGGAAGTTGCCTGCAGTGGCGCTGAGTTCGCTCAGCGTAATGCCTGCCAGATGCGTGCCTTTTGCATGGCCCCAATCGGCATTGGGCTTCAGGCGAAGCTTGGCGTGTTTGGCATGGCTGACGGTTTCAATATTGGGTGGATTCTTCATGGTTTTCTCTCAATACGGCTCTGGCCGGCGCGACAAAGGGTGCGAGCATTCCACAGCGACTCGCCCAGATCAACCCTCGTGTCGACTGGATAGCGACTGGATAGCGACTGGAATAACGGCTGGACGCCCTGCAAGGCGCTGTTTTATTCTTCCGGCGCCGGTCACGATCAGCAGACCGCTTCCGACCCCATAATTAAAAAGGCTTTTTTCATGTTCACTTCCCGCCAGGTTCGTTCTGCCATTTGTGCCGCTGGCACCGCTTCGCTGCTTGGCCTTGGCCTGGGTTTGAGCGCCAACGCCCTGGCTGAAATCAAGGTGGATCCCTGCGCTGCGCAAGCCAAAGTGCTGTCGCAAACACAGACGGAACAAGGCATCGATCTGGAAGTGGAAATCACGGTTGCCGACTGCAAGGGCACCTGCACCGGCAGCATCGAATATTCGATGGTGTTTACCGATGCCAACGACAACGCCATTCAGTGGCAGAAGACCGGCACCTGGGACTGGCGTAGTGTTGATGCCCCGTTCACGCTGAAGCTGCACGAGAAGCCACTGCCGAATGCGACCTTCAAGGAGATCAAAGCGCTGAAGATCGGCCGCTGCAGTTGCTCGACAGTTATCAGCAGCTGATCAGCTACGGGCAAAATGCAGCACAACAAATTGATCATTGGCTGAACTGCCCTGCCTGAAGTCGCCATGTTTGGCGACCAGTGCAAAACCTGCGGCGGTCGCAGCTGCCACCAGTTCACCTTCAGTCCACGGACGAATGACATCCACCGTCGTCCATGACTTCTCCACCGCACCGGCTGCATCCAGCAGCGAATAGCGACGTTCAATGCGATTGCAACTGCCGAGTGCCATGATGCGCTTTTCGCGTTGTAACGTCTGTTGCTGATGAGGACGTCGGTAGTCGAGGCGGAAGTCCGTGAAGCTCGTGACCGGGCGCGGAATAAATGTATCGACCACCAACAAGCCATCGGCATCCAGCGCTTGCTGCGCGGTGTGGAAGAACGCCGCCAATTGCGACTCATCCGTCAGATAAGTCACGACCGAATACGGCGCGAGCACGGTATTGCAAGGCGGTGTACTGAAATCAGTCAGCGTGCCCTGACTGACGTCCGGCTGCAGGTGCAAGGCCTGCGCATCTGTCCGCAACTGCGCAAGCATGCCGGGGGATTGATCAACCCCGGCGATGTTGATGCCGCTCTGCAACAAGGGCAGCAAAATACGACCGGTGCCGCAACCCAATCCCAGCGCGCGTCCGCCACGTTGTTGGCACAGCGCGCGGTAATAGCTGATGTCGTCAAAGGCCATGCTCTGACCCATGTCAGTCGCGTAGACAGCGGCGATCTGATCGTAGGATTCACTGCTCACGATTACTCTCCTGGCGAAAACTGTGGGGTATCAGTTGGCGATACAGCGCAAGCATTTGATCAGCCTTGCTATCCCACGACAATTGCTTGCGTACTTCATCGCTGCTTTGTTCCAGCCGATGACGCTCGTCGGCATTGGCCAGCAAATTATCAATTTCTTCCAGCATACTGTTCCAGCCTGAACAGACACGCAAGGCACTCGCCCCCATCTGATCAAAACCCCGCGCACCATCCTCGGTGCTGACACAGACGCGCCGCGCCAATATCGACTCGGCCACCTTGAGGGCCGAACCGCGAATTCCCTGTTGCGGGTTGATCGTCAATGCGCAGGCAGCCAGCACCGGTACAGGATCCACAAACTCACTGACAAGGCGTACGCCAGGCAGCCGCAACAAAGGGGAAGCAAAGCGGTCATCGGCGGATTCCGGGCCGCCGAGAATCAGCAACTCGGCATCCGGATGGCGCGCACGCAAGGCTGGCCAAACCTCTTTGAGGAAGGCAAGCACACCGCTATGGTTCTGCTGGTAACGGAATGGACCCATGAAGAGTATCTGCTTGCACAGGGGCGAGGCTGCACTCGTGGCGTAGCGATCGGCAGCGCCATTGGCAACCACGGCTGCCGTGATGCCGGGCAGCCAGGACTTGTCTTCTTCCGAACAGGTGACGACGCAATCATAGCGGCGCAACACAGCAAGCTGCAGGGCATCGTGCTGGCTGCCATCGACGTAGACATCGTGCAACGACGCCACGAAAGGAATCGCGCCCTGCTTCTCGTCAACCAATAGCGCGGCTTCCATGAATTCGACCTGCACAAGGTCAATCGCATACTGTTGCTGCAACCGTTGCAACTCGAAGCGCAGCTGTTTAGGTGCATGCACCTGCATGCGGGTCGGCAGATCCTGCGCTTGCTGGCCGGGCAGATCGCCACGGGCCTGGAAAAGATGTACTGCCTGGAAGGCAGAAAAATCGGGCTGGCTGCCATTCTGGTAGTTGAGACCTTCATCGGTCAGCAATACCAGGTTGACCTGCTGGCTCAGCCGCTTCGCCAACTCGGTGATGCGACGGGCACCGCCATGCGACGGCGGACAAATGGCAAACGGTGTTACCCATAGCACGGTTGGTCGGCCACTGCGCCAGTGCGGAGCAAAGTACTTGTGCGTGACATCGGCAAAACGGAGACCTTCACGCTTAACAGCATCACTGTGGTTTCGCATCCTGGCCACACCGCGTGCGACCGCCAGGCTGCTGAGCTCCTGGCGGGTTGCCGCTTCCTGCTCAGCCAGGTGCCCAATCGCACGATAGCCGTCGAGGTCGGTAAAGTGATGCCGCAATTCAAACAGCAACGCATTGCGATCAACGATGCGATC
>JAZKEH010000418.1:0-4135 GCA_040387155.1 Pseudomonadota bacterium
CGGGCGCGACTCTCATAGACCTCTATCGGTTTGGTGAGCACGAGTTCGCTCTGCAGCAAGGGTGACACCGTGAAGGTAGCGTCATTGAGAGCGCCACACTCATTCACAATTGACTTCATGTTGCGAATGGCCACTTCAGCTGCCAGCGCGGTGGAGGCTGCGCCAACAGCGCCAATGATCAAGCCGCCAGGTCCGGTGCCGAAGCCGGCAGCAGTCACCGCGACGCCGGCGGCAGTAACGGCGGATGCAGTAGCAAAGCCCTTCATCCACCGCGCGCAATCGGCCTCAGTGGTCAAGGTCAATGCCATGAAGTTGCTATCTGTCAGTGAGGTATTGCCGCTCTGCAGTGCGGCTACTTGCGCCAGCAGCGGCTCCAGGTTTTCGCGTATCTGCAAAGCCGTCACTTTGGCATCGGCTTCAGACATTGTCCCTAATCGGCTGCTCACCGCAGCGGTGTCCAGCAAGCTGGCGGGCATGCCAAGACTCTTCAGGTCGGCGGCTATTTCGTTGACGTAACCGGTGATATAGGGCTTCGGACTGGCAATCTCGGTGCCGGCGGCGATGGTCAAAGGCCACTGGAAGCTGTCGCCATCCAGTTCGACTGTCAGTGTCTGGCTACCGCCGAGGCCGACAGGAACAGTGGCAGCAATGGCGTTGTTCAATACGCTCGTCTGCAGTTGGGTGGTGCCAATCTTCAGCTTGACCTTGTCAGCAGTCAGCACGCCGCCGGTGTAGTTGACGGTGAACACGCGCCCCGGTGTCAGGGTCTGTCCGAGAGTATTGAGTTCGATGGTACGCAATACCGAATAGGTGCTGAGCTGGAACCGGTACGGATTCTGTCCTGTCAGTATCAGCGTTGCCTTGGCGCGCATCGCGCTGCCGATCAGCACATTCGGTATTGTCAGCGATGTGCCAGAAAATACCGCTGCGTGACTGGCGGCCGTCGCCACTTTGATAGCCTTCGTCACCGTGAATGTCAGCGGTGTGACATTGGGAACCGGCGTCAGCTCTGCCGAGTAGGTATCGGCACCGACCAATACGCTGTCAAATTTCAACACGCCGTTGGTGAAGATGGCCTCCTTGGCCTGGATGGGAAGGGCGAACAGCAAAGCGAGAACGGCGACTACTGTTTTTTTCATGATCAAGGAGGTCTTGTTGGATGTTTTGGTTGAGCAGCCAGCGTCTCAATCGTAGTTGTGAGGGTTCGTCCCTGTCCATCCCTCAAATGAGGGAATCATTGTGAAGTCAACAATCGGCCGCCATCGCTTCTTGTCTTAACCTTCGATGCCCTGACTACGCAGATACTCTTCATAATTGCCTTTGAAATCGACAACACCGCTCGGTTTCATGTCGATGATGCGCGTCGCCAGTGACGAAACAAATTCGCGATCGTGACTCACAAAAATCTGCGTACCGGGATAGTTCTCCAGCGCCAGGTTCAATGCCTCAATGGACTCCATATCCAAATGGTTGGTTGGTTCATCGAGAAACAGGATGTTCGGATTGATCAGGCTGAACTTGCCGAACAGCATGCGGCCCTGTTCACCACCGGAAATGACCTTCACTGATTTTTCGGATTCATCGCCGGAGAACAGCATGCGGCCGAGCGAGCCGCGTACCAGTTGGTTGTCGCCATTGGTCCACTGCTTCATCCAGTTGAACAAGGTCACGTTGTCGGCAAATTCGGCTGAATGATCCTGCGCGTAATAGCCGGTCTCGGCCTGCTCGGCCAGTTTTACCCGGCCAGTGTCAGGTGGCAGTTCGCCGAGCAAGCAACGCAACAGCGTGGTCTTGCCAGCGCCGTTGGGGCCAATGATCGCCACCCGTTCGCCTGCTTCAATCTGCAAGTCGAGTTTCTTGAACAACAAGCGATCGAAACTCTTGCTGATGTTTTCAGCAACAATCGCCTGGCGATGCAGTTTCTTGTTCTGCTTGAAACGGATGTACGGGCTCACACGGCTGGAAGGCTTCACATCTTCCAGCTGGATCTTGTCGATCTGCTTCGCACGCGACGTGGCCTGCTTGGCCTTGGAGGCGTTGTCCGAGAAACGACTGACGAAACTCTGCAGATCAGCAATCTGTTCCTTCTTCTTCGCGTTGTCGCTCAGCAGCTTTTCGCGGGCCTGTGTCGAGGCAATCATGAAGTCGTCGTAGTTGCCGGGATAGACGCGGACTTCGCCGTAATCCATGTCGGCAATGTGCGTGCACACCTTGTTCAGGAAGTGACGATCATGCGAAATGATGATGATGGTGCTCTTGGAGTTCTGCAGTACTCCTTCCAACCAACGGATGGTATCGATGTCCAGGTTGTTGGTCGGTTCGTCCAGCAGCAGTACTTCAGGTTCCGAGAACAGCGCCTGTGCCAGCAGGATGCGCAGCTTCCAGCCGGGCGCGATGTTGCTCATCGGCCCTTCGTGTTGATGCAGCGGAATATCGAGACCCAGCAACAGTTCGCCGGCGCGTGCTTCGGCGGTGTAGCCATCCAGTTCCGCAAAGCGCACTTCAAGATCCGCCACCTTCATACCGTCGTCTTCCGACATTTCCGGCAGGGAGTAGATGCGATCACGTTCGGCCTTTACCTGCCACAACTCTTCATGGCCCATCACGACGGTGTCGATAACGGAGAACTGTTCGAAGGCAAACTGGTCCTGGCGCAATTTGCCGAGGCGGATATGGGGCTCCAGCATCACCTGGCCGCCGGTAGGCTTCAGCTCGCCGCCGAGGATCTTCATCAAGGTGGACTTGCCACAACCGTTGGCGCCGATCAGGCCGTAATGGTTACCGTTGTTGAATTTGACGGAAACGTTCTCAAACAGGGGTTTTGCCCCAAATTGAATTGTGAGGTTGGCGGTAGAAATCATGGGGTAGGGGGTATGGGTCGTAAAAGCGAGGCGCGCATGTTATGCGATATGGGGCGGCTTGTAATTGGGGTTCGATCCCAATTAGTTTGCCGCCCAGGTCAATTCCGGAAAATAAAGGTCCTGTATGGAAACCAAGAAGATCCGCTTCGTCAGAAACCGCCCTTGGCTGACCGAGGAAAGCCCCTCCAAACCGGTGCCCATCAGCAAGACCATTCCGGACTGGTACCGCAGTGCCGATCGTTACGCGAAGGATCCGGCCGCCGGTACCTATTGGGAGATGCCCACCGTCGGCGGCAAGATTCCGACCTGGAAGGCCTGTCCGGCGGTGTTCGACGTCATGGGAGCCGGTTACACCTACCGTACTCCCTGTGACATTGAATTTCGGGAAGATGCGAACGGTCTCATCCATGCCCGCGTGCTGGATGACGCCCAGCAGAACTTTCTGTTCGATCGCGTGCCGCTGGCGCAATTTCCGACCCCACACGGCTATCACGCCAAGCATTTTGCCTGGTGGCCGGACTGGACAGTGGAACTGCCCGAGGGCTACAGCGCGTTCTACACGCATCCCGTCAATCGCTTCGAGCTGCCGTTCCTGACGATGAGCGGCATTGTCGATAACGACAAGGTGCACCTGCCCGGCACGATGCCGTTCTTCTTTCTGAAAGGTGTCTCCGGTTATGTACCGGCCGGCACGCCGTATGCGCAGATTTTCCCGTTCAAGCGAGAGCACTGGGAATCGGAGACTGACACGGCGATCACGCCCGAACAGATCCAGACAAGAAATCAGCAGAACAGCGAGAAGTACCGTAAACCGGATGGCGGCATCTATCTGAATGAGGTGTGGGAGCGCCGGAAGTACCAATAAACATCGGCCGGATTGCGGCGTCGTCAGAAATCAAGCCGGTGCGGGCTTGCAAGGGTGGCTTGTTATCAAGTACTTTGTGAAAGAAAGTAGATTGCCTCCGGAGGCATTATGACAACGCCTGATGTTCCCGCCCGCAGCTGGCTCGATTGGACTCTTCACATCAAGGTGTGGAAGCTGTTGGTCGTGCTGATACTGGTGCCCCTCTTCACGTTCTGGATGATGGTGGTGCATCAGGAAGACGAAATCCTCGCCCTCAGTCGCAGCAAAGTGGTGACCACTGCGCCGGACATTCGCACGTGGCACGGCGCGTTTTTCAACAAGGCAGGCATGGAGATGCGCGATGTGGCGACCACCGTGCATTTTCTCGACAGCAATGACCAGGTGGTAGGAGAAGTAAAGGCCGAGGCTG
>JAZKEH010000419.1:0-287 GCA_040387155.1 Pseudomonadota bacterium
CTGCTGCTGGCAGTGGCGCTGAAGCGCTCGAATTGATGCGCAACAAGAGCTTCGACTGTGTTGTGCTCGATCTACGCCTGCCCGATGTCACTGGCTTCGAACTGTTGTCAGAGATCCAGAGCGATCCCAAGTTGTGCGACACGCCGATCGTTGTCTTCACCGGTCGCGATCTGTCCGACGAGGAAGAGCAGGAGCTGCGCAGCAAGGCGAAGAGCATCGTATTGAAGGGCGCGCGTTCGCCGGAACGTCTGCTGGATGAAACAGCCTTGTTCCTGCATCGTGTAATT
>JAZKEH010000419.1:297-1861 GCA_040387155.1 Pseudomonadota bacterium
GTATGATCCAGACCCTGCATGAAAGCGACGAACCGTTGATCGGCCGCAAAGTGCTGGTCGTCGACGACGACGTGCGTAACATCTTCGCGCTGAACAGTATTCTCGAACGCCGTGGCATGAATGTGATCAGTGCCAGCAATGGCATGGATGCAATCAATCTGGTTGAGTCCACGCCTGACCTCGCCCTGGTGCTGATGGACGTCATGATGCCGGAGATGGATGGCTATGAAACGATGCGCCGCATTCGCAGTAACCAGAAATTCCGCATGCTGCCGATCATTGCGCTGACGGCGAAAGCCATGAAGGGTGACCGTGAGAAGTGCTTGCAGGCAGGTGCGTCTGACTATGTGGCGAAACCAGTGGATACGGCCCAGCTACTTTCGCTGATCCGTATGTGGCTGCAGCCTTGATCGTATAAGAAGAAGGACCAACGCCACATGCCACTGTCGAAACCCGAAAAGGTCAACATACTGCTCGTCGATGACCAGCCTGCCAGGCTGCTGTCGTACGAGTCCATTTTGCGCGAACTGGATGAAAACCTGATCAGTGCCCAGTCAGGCGACGAAGCGCTCGGCCTGCTGATGAAACATGACTTTGCTGTCGTGTTGCTCGACGTCAGCATGCCAGGCATGGACGGTTTTGAAACCGCCGCCATGATTCACGATCATCCACGTTTTGAACGCATCCCCATTATTTTCGTCACCGGGGTACACGATACCGAGTTCGATCGTCTGAAAGGCTACAAGCTGGGCGCTGTCGACTATGTGTCGATTCCCATCGTGCCGGAAATCCTGCGCAGCAAGGTCAGCGTATTGGTGGAACTGTATGTTCAACGCCGGCAGCTGGAGAAGCTCAATCGCAACCTGGCCGAAGCCAACATCACGCTGCACGCAGAGAAGGCGCAGGAACTTGAGCTGGCCAATCAGCGACTGCAACGCGTCAACACGGCCCTGGAAGAAGCGGATCGCCACAAGGACGAGTTCATCGCCATCCTCGCGCACGAGCTGCGCAATCCGCTGGCGCCAATCCGCACGGCGATCGACATCATGGAACGCGTGCCGACGGACGATCAGCACCTGGTCAAGGCGCGCGATGTCATCAAACGCCAGACCTCTCACCTTACACGGCTGGTGGATGACCTGCTGGATGTGTCGCGTATCACCCGCGGTACCGTCAACCTGCGCCGCGAACTGATCAATGTCAGCACCATCGTCAATCGCGCGATCGAAGCGGTGCAACCCATTATTGATGAGCGTGGCCATACCCTGGAAGTAGCAAACCCGAGCGACAACCTGGTCGTGGAAGGCGACCTGACGCGCCTGGTACAGGTGCTCAGCAACCTGCTGAACAATGCTGCCAAATATATGGATGCGGGTGGGCGTATCCAGTTACAGGTACAGGAACGCAAGGGCTGGGTGGAATTCCGGGTAAAGGATCAAGGTATTGGTATCGAGTCGGTGGCGCTGCCCAAACTCTTTACGCTGTTCTCACGCATCGGCAGCGATGACAGCATGACGCAGAGCGGCCTTGGCATTGGTTTGGCGCTGGTGCGCCAGTTGGTTGA
>JAZKEH010000420.1:0-2345 GCA_040387155.1 Pseudomonadota bacterium
ATGCAGGCTATGCCGACATCCGTAACAAGGCACTGGTCCGCTTCTGTCCCGTCTGCGATGGCTTCGAGTTCACCAACGAACGCATTGGCGTGCTGGGCAGTGGACATCATGGCGCACGCGAGTGTGCGTTCATCAAGCACTTCAGCAATCAGGTGACCTATCTCAGCGTTGATGACAGTATTGCAACAGGCGTCGTCACTGACGATTTACGTGCACTCAACATCGCTGTGCTTGATGCACGCCAGGCACGGCTGGAGTACAACGAGACGACGCATGCCATTGCACTGACGCTGGGCGACAGTACCACCCATGCCTTTGATGTGCTGTATTGCGCGCTCGGGTGTCGGGTGCGCTCAACGCTGGCTACCGCGCTCGGTGCCCGCCACGACGAGCAACAGGGCCTGCTCGTCGATAACCATCTGGAAACCACAGTAAAAGGACTGTTTGCGGCCGGCGATGTTGTCAGCAGCCTGCATCAACTGGCAGTAGCCACCGGGCAGGCGGCTACCGCTGCCACTGCCATCCACAACCGCTTGCGCGACACGAAACGTTAAACACCTTGCTGGCCTGTGAGTGGCCAGCGTGTGTCCTAAAAAAATTGCGCGGGCTTGTGGCCGTCCTTCACCAGGGTGCTGCGTAACTTCAATGCCATTTCCGCGAGCGCTTCGTCGGGTGCAGGCCGTGCGCGGTTGCAATCCATGTCAGCGATAGTGTCGATTGGCACCAGATGAATGTGGGTGTGGGGCACTTCCAGCCCCACGATCATCTGGCCCACGCGTTTGCAGCTCACATTCTGTTTGATCGCCTTCGCAATGTGCTGCGACACCACCATCATGTGGGCGGCAGTCGCCGCCGGCACATCATCCCAGTGATTGATTTCTGCATTTGGCATCAGGATGACATGGCCACTGCGTATCGGCTCGACTGTCATCAATGCAAAGCATAGTTTGTCCTTCCAGATAAAGTGCCCTGGTAATTCGCCACCCAGGATTCTGCTGAAAATACTGGCCATGGATTCATCTGTCTTTGGGCTATCAGTTCACAACTATCAGATTAACGGTGGGTCTGTTTCACGCGCAAAATGTCGGTGTTGGGTGAGTGCCTCCACAAACGCCGCCAATGCCGCCTTGGTATTTTCGCCAGACAATAACAGCAAGCCGGGATCGTCTTCCCCTGAAGGCAGCACTGGCGAAATACCGGCCTTGTCGAGCAAGGCCGTAGCTGCACCCAATACCAACACGGGTTTGCAATGGCGGTACTGGTCCTTCAGGAACTCGACAGCATGGCCATTGGCAGTCAGCGCGGTGACGCCGGCCTCGCCGTCGGGCAATACGAGCGCGTCGTACAGCACGGAGGGTCCTGTCTCCAGTGAAATTTCCACATCGATAAGAGCGCCCTCACTGCTTTTTACCTGTCCCAGTTTGATGCCTACAAAGCGCGGCACTGCGCCCTGGGCGGTGAGGCTCTCATGCAATTTGGTCAGGCCCGCGCCTGCAACACCGTCTGCCACCAGAATGGCAATGCGGCGTGTCTGGATGCCAGCCGTGCCTGGACGCGCCAGCAATGACAGCGACGGCGATTCGCTGATTTCCGGTTTGGGCGGGCGCGGCAGCACGCGTGGCAACGGTGCCGGCAGGTCCATGCCAAGACCATCGGCCACTGCAGCGGCGAGTTCTTCCGCCACATTACGCAGGCCGGCCACCATGCGTTGACGAATCGCCACCGTCTGCACCTTGGTTAGCTCGAAGCGGAAGGCGCGAACGATATGGTCCTTCTCCACATCGCTCTGGCTGTTCCAGAACAAGGTTGCCTGGTTGTAGTGCTCGGCAAACTTCTCGGGCTTGCCACGGACCTTGTGCTCATCAACTTCCTGCGGGAACGACATGAAACCCAGCTTGCCCGCCTGGAAAGGACAGCCACCACCGAGTGAGTTTGGCTCGTAGGCCACTCGACCGCGGGCAATGGCCTGGCGATGCATGCCGTCGCGCAGGTTGTTGTGCACCTGCGCCACCGGCGCGTTGATCGGGATCTCATGAAAGTTGGGACCGCCGAGGCGCGAAATCTGCGTATCCACATACGAATGAATGCGACCGGCCAGCAGCGGGTCGTTGCTGAAATCGAGACCCGGCACAATATGCGCCGTGCAGAACGCCACCTGTTCGGTTTCGGCAAAGAAGTTGTCGGGATTGCGATTGAGCACCATGCGACCAATCGGCCGCAGCGGCACCAGTTCTTCCGGAATGATTTTTGTTGCATCCAGCACGTCGAAGCTGAAGCGGTCAGCCTGCTCTTCATCGAACACCTGCAAGGCCAGTTCCCACTCGGGATAGGCGCCAGCTTCAATG
>JAZKEH010000421.1:0-19008 GCA_040387155.1 Pseudomonadota bacterium
TTGATAACCGTCTTGGCGGCCGCTGGTGTGCAGTACACCTCCATGCGGTGGCCCATGTTGAAGACCTTGTACATTTCCTTCCAGCCGGTGCCAGAGGCTTTCTGGATGGCCTTGAAGATGGGCGGCGTCGGAAACAGTTTGTCCTTGATGAAGTGGAGGTTGCTGCCGAACTTCAGGCACTTGGTCTGCGCACCGCCCGAGCAGTGAATCAGTCCCTTGATAAGGCCGGGATGTTCGTCGAGCAGCTTGTAGATGACTGGTGCGTAGGAGCGGGTGGGGGACAGCAGTGCTTCACCCACTGCCAGTGAAGATCCGGGCAGTGCATCGTTCAGGCGATACGGGCCGCAGTAGCGCAGGTCAGGTGCTACGTTGCTGTCGAATGACTCCGGATAGTTTTCCGCGTAATACGACGACAGCATCTCGTGCCGTGCGCTGGTAAGCCCATTGCTGCCGATGCCGCTGTTTTCCTTGTCTTCATAACTGGACTGCCCGGTTGAGGAAAGACCAACAATCACCATGCCGGGTTTGATGGTCGCTGCGGTCAACACATCCTGCTTGCGCATGACTGCTACTGCTGTGCTGTCGACGACGATGGTGCCAGTCAAGTCGCCGACATCGGCGGTCTCACCACCACCGCTGTAGATTTTCACGCCCAGGCCGCGCAGCTTCGCCAGAAATTTTTCGCTGCCTTCGATGAGTGCGCCCACGACTTCGCCAGGGCAGTTCAGTGCATTACGGTTGACGGTATTTGCAATGAGGATGCGGCCGTTTACCCCGACGCACAGCAAGTCGTCCAGGTTCATCACAATGGAATCCTGCGCAATGCCGTGAAAGACGCTGGCGTCACCGGTTTCCTTGTAAGACAGGTAGCCAAGGATGGACTTGGTGCCGCTGCCATCGGCATGAATCACGTTGCACAGATCGGGATTGCCGGTCAGGAAATCTTCCGTGATCTTGCAGAAGGCGTGCTTGAACAAGCCGTGGTCGAGTTTGTCGACGACCTTGTGCACTTCGGTCTTGTCCGACGACACGCCACGCGCCTGGTAACGGCCGATGCTGGCATCCTTGTTGACTACGACATAGCCGCTGCGCGGCTGGGCCGCGATCAGTCCGCGGAACTCCAGTTGGCGCATCGCCTTTGCCACCGTGTTGATGGCGAGCTTGTGTTTGTCGGCCAGCACGCGAATGGACGGCAGCTTGCTGCCGGCCGGCAGGTCACCCGTGTTGATCTGGAAGTGTATCTGCTCAACAATCTGCTGGAAGATCGGGGTAGCGGCTTTGGCATCGAGTTTGAGTTTCACGGCAGGGCTCCGTTATCTGTATCACGGTAATGATACAGCATTAATTTGACCGAGGCCACGTTACGGCAACCGGAGAAGTCGGATGAAAACCACAACAACAATAGCAATCGCCACGTTGACTGCTGTGCTGGCGGCTTGCCAGAAAGCGGATCCTGCGGAGCAACAAGCCATAGCGACTTTGCAGCAACAAGTGAATGAGCTGCAGGCACGCGAAGCAATCCGCGAATTGTTCACGGCTTACGGGCGCACTCGACAGTCGGGACTTCAAGACGTTTGGCGAGTTGTATGCCCAGGATGGCGAATACGTGGGCGGTGGCAGCATGGGTGTTTCCAAAGGCCCGGCAGCCATTGCGGCAGCGTTGGAAAATGTCATCACGACAAATGCCAGTGGGGCCAACCTGCATGTGTATTCCAATGAAAAGATCACGATCACCGGAACTGACTCTGCTGCTGCCACCAGCCGCGGTGCGTTCTACGTGCAGAACGAAACCGGTGGGCCAATTCCGTTGATGTTTGCCACCTATAAGGACGAGTTTGTGCGGGAAGGTGGTGTATGGAAGTTCAAACGACGCGAAGTGATCGGTGACATTCCGGGACCATAGAACGAGGAACGCGCCGCTGCGGCAAAGTGATCTGCCGGTCACCTCACCGCGCGCGTCTCAACCTATTTCAGTACAGCTGTAATATTCCGTTTTGGCGCTTCGCCAACCGGGATACGTTTTATTTCCTTCGCCGTCTGGATGTCGATGACTGACACATCATCACTATCACCATTCGCCGCATAGGCAAAACGACTGTCGGGACTGAATGTAATCCAGTCCGGGTGACTGCCCACAGGCACCGAGCCGATCAGTTTCAGATCAGGCAGCGAATAGCCATAGACGTGGCCATTGAGGCGGCTGCAGACCCAAAGCGATTTGCCGTCGGGTGTTACGCCGATGCCATGGGCCGGGGCGCGGTTATAGGTGCCTTCCGGCACGCGTTGGTCCGCCGGTATCGATGGCAGTTCGATACGGCCAATCTCTTTCTGTGTCGCAAAATCCACTACTGTGAAACCGTGAAAATCGGATAACTCCACGTAGATGTTACGGGTTGAGCCGTCGGCATTGGTGTCGAAGGTAACGGGACGGATGCCATCGAGTGCGTCACCGGCACTGACATCACGCGGTGGATACAGCGCGAAAGCCAACTTTTCCGTACCGACGTCGAACACCGCCAGATTATTGCTGCCTCCAAACATGCCAGCGACCACATGGCGACCGTCCGGTGTTACATAAACATTGTGCACGCGAGCATCCGTGTCGATGTGGCGCACGTTCGTCATCGTTTGCGTATCGATTACATCAAGACCACCTTCACCCTGCATGATGCCGACATAGACGTAGCGTCCGTCCTTGCCAATGGTGATGTTGTTCGGTCGCGCTGACAGCGGAATTTCCTTGATGATGCTGAAGGTAGATGTATCCACTACATCCAGCGTCATCTTGGCCTCGCTGCTGAAGTAGAGACGGCTGCCATCAGGAGCGGCCGCAGCACCGTGATTGACCGGCACACCCTTGATCTCACCGACAACAGTCTGCGTCGCAGGATCTATCAGCGAAATGACGTCAGCACGGGAATTGGTTTGCACGATGCGGACTTGCTGTGCGCTGGCTGGCAGCGTACAGGCCAGCAACAACATGGCACTCACCAAACGGGTCTTCTTCATTGCGATGGTCATGGCGGCATCCTCTCTGAAAGTAGTCACTCATTGGCTTGCAGGCTGGCGACCGTAGTTGTTGTTAAGGTAATCGGTCACCAGATTCATTTGGGCGGCGTCCAGCACTGCGCCGTTTTTTACCATACTTTCCACCATCGCCAACCATTGGGCACGGGACCAGTAACCCTTGTAGGCGGCGAGACCGGCAAGATCGTGGCATCGACTGCAGGCAATGGCTGTCAGGTCCTTGCCTTCGCCCGCAGGCAATTGCGCCATCGCGTCGAAGCGGCGGTTGGCGATGGCTTTTGGGTCTGACGGCGCTTCAGCAGCAAACGCCGAACAACTGCTCGCGATGACAAGGAGGGCGAGCAGTGCTGGTAGGCATTGATGGAACGGGCCGGTATGCGGCATGGCAGAACCCTGTCATCGACGGAGCTTTTTACCATGGATGGCGACGATCAGGGCGCGAGGCCTGCCGCTTTCAACAGTTCTTGCACAGAGTAGTACTGAAAGGTTTTGTCGGTCGACATCGCGACAAACAACCCACCGGCGAAACCTGGCAGTGTCTGCGAGACGATGTCGCTGCCATCACTTTCGAGAGTGGAGAGTTTTACACGCGCCAGCAGCTCGTGTTCATGTGGATTGGTCGCGGAACCTTCGCGGGCGTAGATATTGAACTGGTCGCTTTGCTGATCAGAGGCCAACAGGTAACCGGTGCCATCAGTGCGCTTATAGATCGACAGCCCTTCATGGTCACGCGCAAAGTCGGTACGGCCAAATTCCGCCAGTTGTTCATCAGCATCTTCGGCCAGTGGATCGGCTTGATACTTACGGATGCCGTAGGTTTCGTCACTGAAGTAGACGTAACCATTTTCGTTATCTACCGTGATGGCTTCGATTTCCTTGAGGCCACTCCAGTCACCGAAGGCGCGTGTGAAAACGCCCTGCAGGTTGCCGGTACCGTCGTCGATCAAACGGTACTGATGCAAGTAACCAGTGGTGGGAGCCATGGCATCGGAACGTCCTACGATCGCGAATACCGCGCCATCACTGGCGCGGGTATAAAGAGAAATGCCCATGACATCGCGGGCACGTTCACCGTCAAACACAGGGATGCCACCGCCATCAATCGGCGCCATGTCGGGTAGACGGTAAATACGCAGTCGATGCGCCAGTCGCTCGGCCACCACTGCGATATCCACCGGCTTGCCGCCGACCATGACGTTGTAGGCAATGTCGACATTGTTCGGACGCAGCAAGCCGCGCACGACCTTGTCCTGCACAATCTTGCCGGCGAGATCGAATACGTAGAGAGCCCCATCAGCATCCTTGTCAGTTCCCAGCACCAGACTGGCGGCCGGATCGGCGCTGTTGATCCATAGCGCCGGATCATCAGTGTCGTAGCGCACAAGTTCGGTGACTACGGCCGGCATCAATGCCGGCTCCGCAGCCAGGCTGCTGACAGAACACAGGATCAGCAACGAAGCTGCACAGCGGTTACGCATTCAGATCTCCAACAGTGTCATCAAACTCTGTAATCAATAGTTGAAACGCACACCGCCAATATAGCGGGGGCCGAACTTTTCAAACTCGATCGGGTAGCGGCTGGCGTCACCGTAGCGGCGGGCACCCATGTCCGTCAGGTTGACAGCGTCGAAGAAGAGTTCGAGCTGGCTGCTGAGCTGATAACGCACTGAAAGATCCAGTTCCTCGTCGGTATCCCAGTAGATGTCGCCATCGTCAACCGGATACACCGCACCATTGATTACGCGATAGGCACCGACTGATTGACCCCAGGGCGTGCGGTACTGGTAAGCCAGGCGCACGGTAAGGCCGTACATCTCATAGGTACCTTGCAGGTTGTAAACCTCGTCAGATGTACCCAGTACATTGATGGTACGTGCGGGCACGCCACCAACGGCGGGCAGGTTTACTTCCGAATCCGTGAAAGTGGCAGAGAAGTTCATGCCAAAGCCCTGGGTCCACTGCGGCCAGTTCAATTCCTGCGCCAGTGATTCGATGGTGGTGCTATAGGCCACTTCGACACCGCTCAGGTAGCCGTCGCCGCCGTTGCCAACGCTGGTCTGCATGTAGCCGGAGCGATCAATGCCGGCGACGTCGAGTGTGTCGAGGCCAAACGTAGTGGACTTCTGGACCAGCACGTCGCGGATGTCCTTGTAGAACACGCCAGCAGAAAAGAAACTGCCATCTTTGAGGTACCACTCAAGATAGGCATCGGCACCAACCTGACGTTCGGGTTCGGCTTCAGGGTTGCCGCCCGAAATGGTCTGCGAGGCATCATTGATCGTGAAGTTCGGACGCAAGTCATCAAAGTCAGCGCGCGAAGCAGAGGTTGTCAGGCTGTAGCGCACCTTGATGTCATCAGTGGCGTTCCAGTTCAGATGCACGCTCGGATAGAACAGCGTTTCATCACTTTGGGTCTCAACCAGCCTGGTTTGGGCGGGTGTGGTGCCGGCAGCGGGGAAGGTCACGTACGCTTCGCCGGTGTTCTCGATCTGTTCGGCACGTACACCATAAACCAGGTTACCCCAGCTGAAATCGCTGGTAGCCATCGCATAGAGGGCCTTGATGTTTTCGGTGACTTCCCAGTAGTTGGCGCGGGTGTCCTGCAAGATGGCCGTGCCGTTACGGATCTGCTCATCCATGTAATCCGCAGTAAGCGCGCGGTCGGTGTAGCGGAACCGGTAGTTCAGATCCTGGCCACCGAGGTAGCTGATGTCGTCAGCGAAGGTAGCCCATGTTGGAATGCCAGCGCCCGTAAAGGTTTTGGTGTAGCTGGTTTCTTCAGAGGTCTTGGTGCGGTCGGTATAGAGACCGCCGATCTCCAGCTTGCTCTGCAGACCAAACAGTTCCATGTCGTGATCGAGATCCAGCTTGAAGGTGTCGGCGCGCGTGATATCGCCACCCATCAGTTGGCCAATGCTCTGCATGGGGAACTGGAAGTCTTCAATGTTGGTGATCTGGGCACCCTGGGTACGCGCGGCAGTGGCGCCCCCGGTGCTGAAGAAACGCATTGTGTGAGCATCGCCGTTGCGGAAGTCGTACTCGACAGTCGGGCGCAGCAGGAAGCTGGAGGGACTCTGCAATGCAGCAGTTACCGGTGTATTGCGGCCATCATCGGTATGGGTGTGGTTGGCGCGCCAGGACAGGTCCCAGCTGCTCATCTTGTGTTCGCCGCCGAGGGTGTGGGTCTTGGTCATTTCGCGGCCATCGCGATAGTCAACACGTGCGTTGAGACGCGCGCCGTAGACGGTGCCAGTCAGCGGAGAGTTGGCATTGATGTAGGCCGCGCTGGTGTAAGCGTTACCGGCGGCATCAGTACCCTGGTCAAATCGCACAATGAAGTTGTCACGCAGTTCGTCATCATGGAACAGCGTGTTGATGGTGCTGGCGAACACGGTGTTGTCTTCATTGATGTTGTAATCAAGGCGGGTGGTGAACGAATAGTTTTCGCGGGTAAGACGGTAGTGCTTGTTTTCATGTTCGCGGGCGAAATGCTTTTCAGGCGCAATCGTGTTGGTGAGGTAGGGATCGGTTTCCCAGTTGTCAGTCGCCATTTCGCGCATGTAGAACGAACCCTGAGTTACCAGGCCCAGCTTGCCGTCCATGAAGATGTTGGAGTAAACCAGTGATGAGTCGAGCTCGTCGCCACCACCCAGATCCACCTTGCCAAGACCGAGTTTGCCGGTAAGTTTCTGGCCAGGATTGTCAAAGGCACGACGGGTGCGGATATCAACGTTACCGGCAACAGTGTTACCTGACATCGACGGCACAATGGCTTTCTCGACAGTGATCTGGCTGGCAATGGCAGAGGGAATGTTGTCAAAACGCGACGCGCGGCCTTCGGGGCTGACGATGCTGAGACCGTCGAACGACAAGGTCGTCCAATACACCGGTGCACCGCGCAGGTTGATATAGCGGGCCTGACCCTGGTCACGTTCAACGGCAACGCCAGGCAAACGACCTACGGCAAAGGCGACGTTCTGGTCTGGCAAATCACCGATCAGATCGGCTGCAAGTACGCTGACCAATGAATTGGAGTTACGTTGTGCCTGCAGAGCTGCGGCATTGCTTTCTGCGAGTGGACGACGGGCAGTAACAGTGACTTCTTCGACAGCGCCGGGTTGGGCTTCAGCAGCAAGAGTCCCGCTGGCCTGTGCAATGGCAAGCGTAAGCAGGGCCAACTGCAACGAGCCGTACTTGCTTTCGCTCGCGGTCTTTTGATTGCGCATGGAGGTTTCCTCAGTGTGTGATTGATGTGTTTATGTGAAATGGTTGACGCGATCTTGTAATTGGGTATGTCAGCTGATGCGGCTGATTTCGTACGTAATGCCATCGTCATCCCGGTTCAGCGGACCGGTCTGCGAACTGAAGTAGAAGCGTTGGAAGGTTGGGTCAAAGGCGGGTCCGCAGATTTCAGAGTCGTCCTGACCAGTGATCTGAACGAGAGGAATGACGGCGCCATTGGCTGACAGCAGCACTATCTGCATGTCGCCGCCATCTTCCGCCACCAGCACATCGCCGGAGGCGGTGATCGTGACGTTGTCGACTCCGCTCAGATGGGGTGTTGCGGCAGTGGCAGCATCGTAGAGAACGGAAATGTCGTTATTGCGGGTGTCCAGCCGCCAGACGCGGTTGTCGCCCTTGGTAGTGAAGTAAACGAGGCCGTCAGTCCAGGCGATTCCCTCGCCGCCATTGAAGCGGGTTGCTTCCGCGATCTGGGAACGCGTTGGTATCGTAGTAGCAGCGGGATCGGGCACATCGTGCCAGCGAATCCGCATGCGTTGGCCCACCTGAATGACCTCGGCAACTTGCAAGGTGCCGCTGTCGAGATTGGGCAATGCCTGGGCAGGCACGAAGCGGTAGAAGCAGCCATCCATTTCATCTTCGGTCAGATAAAGATGGGAAGCATCCGGATCAACTGCCACTGCTTCATGCTTGAAGCGTCCAAGTGCCGGGCGAACGGTGCCCTCGGATTTTTTGGCTGGATTGCATTCATAGACCTGGCCGCGATCGACTTCTTCGCACGACAACCAGCTTTGCCAGGGTGTCTTGCCACCGGCGCAATTGTTGTCGGTGCCGGTAAGCAGTGAATAGGCATCCACGATGTCACCTGCAGCGTTGAAGCGTATGGCACCTACGCCGCCGCCACCGTCGATGATTTTTATTTCGCTGTTGGAAACGTAGATCCAGCCACCATCATCTGTGGCAAAGCAGGCGCCGCCATCCGGTGCGTTGTGCCAAAGATAGTCAGTCGCCGTGTTGTCAGTCTTGAGTACACGTTGATTGGAATGCGCAATGATGCGTGAGCGAAAGCCGTGCGGCAGCCGCAGGCCGTTGCTGTCGGGGGGCATCAATTCACCGAGCTGTGACAGATCGGCAAACAGTGGCTCGGCGGTTGCAGCAACAGAAGAGAAGGGAACAGCGCCGGCACCTGCCAGAAAAGTGGCAAAGCTGCGCGATCCCCATCGTAAAAATTGACGTCGTGTGGTGGTGGCTGGGTGATATTCAGGCATGGCGCGCACTGTAAACGCGTGCCTGCGCCAGCCAATTAAAGTTCCGACAAATGTCGGTTAAGACTTGCGGTGCGAACGATCAGGATTGGATAAACGTCATGCGAGGGCAGCCAGCACTCTTGCCGGCGTAAGCGGAAACTGGTGCATGCGTTTGCCCGTTGCGTCAAAGAAGGCATTGGCAATTGCCGCTGCCGCTGCGGCCATCACTTCTTCGCCGGCACCGAGCGGTGCTTCGTCGAGATGTTGCACGATAACTGGCGTCACTTGCGGTGCTTCTTCGAAACGCAGAATCGGATAGCTCGCCCAATCAAGACTCGTGACGTTGGTGGTATTGAAGGTGACTTCTTCATGCAGCATGCGACTGGCGGTTTGCACCATCTGGCCGATGATCTGGTTTTCGACGTTGGAGGGATTGACGACCAGGCCGGCATCAATGGCGCCATACAAATGCAGCACGCGAACAACACCGCTACGTGTATTCACTTCAATTTCAGCGACGGCCCCGCCCCATGACGCGAGATGCGTACCAAGGCCGATCCCGCGGCCGCTGACGATCTCTGCCGTTGACAGGTCTTGCGCAGCGGTGCGCGGTTGCCAGTTGGCGGCTCTGGCGGCTCCTTGCAGCACACCGCTCCAGCGCTCATCGAGAATGTTCTGCAAACGAAATTCGAAAGGATCGCGCTTCAGTTGCCAGGCAAGATCATCGATAGCCTGTTCCGATACAAAGGTCATCGCCAGATCGAGCGGGGATCGTAGCCATGCGCCTTTCAGATAATCGACGCCCGGCACATGATGGTTAAGCAGCTTGATATTGGGAATTTTGTACTGGCCACCCAGCACAAGGGGGTTGATCTGCTGTGCGGGAAAGGCGGGCCACTCCGCGGCAGGCACACCCTTGCCAGTCTGTTCAGTGGTGTCGATCAAGGACCAGTGATGCTGCCAGCCTTCGTATTCATAGGTGAGCAGGTTGCCGGCAGCATCAGCGCTGGCTTTTACCTTGCCGAGATGAGCAGGGCCGTAGGTATCCCAGCCGTGCTCATCCCAACGCATGAATTGCAGGCGCACCGGCGCGCCTGCCAGCTGTGAAGCCAGCGCCGCAGCTTGCGCCGCGTCATCCCAACAACTGTGGCCAAAGGTGCCGGCGCCTTCGTGGTATTGCACGCGTACCTGCTCAGGGGCAAGACCGAGCAGCCGCGCAATGACAGTGCGCGTGTTGTACACGTCCTGGGTTGAGCACAGCACGAGCGCGCTATCGCTTTTCACATCAGCGAGTGCGCAGTTCGGTGCGAATGGCACGTGCGCCTGATAGGGACCATAGGCCTTGAACTCCGTGGTGACGGCAGCTCCGCTGATGGCCGCGAGATCGCCTTCTTCGCGCGCAACACGATCATCCGGTGGCGATGCTTCCATCGCCGCAAACAGGCCTTCACTGCCGGGAAGGTTGGCGGGTTGATTCCATTGCACCTGCAGTTGCTGCGCGGCACGGACCGCATCCCATTCGCGCGGCGCCACCACTGCAAGGAAATTGCCTTGTCGCAACACACGCGCATCCGGAATACCCGCGATGGAGTTGTCATCAACGCTGACGATCTGCACGCCGTCCTTGTAGGCACCCTGACCACGTGGACGCACGATGCGTCCATGCAGCATGCCGGGTAGCCGCTGATGTTGCATGAACTGATAGGTGCCCTTGGCTTTCAGCGGGATGTCGTTGCGCGGCAACGGCTTGCTGACGAGACGATAAGTTGCAGGATCCTTCAGCGGCGCATTGCCCGTGAAGGCAAGACTGAATTGCTGGTCGCCGATCAGCTCGCCATAGGTAGTAAAAACGTTGTCATCTCCACTGCCGGAGACGACGCCATTCTCGACACGCAGACTGGTTACCGGTATTTGCAGTTGTTCTGCCGCCAGCATCAACAACGCCTGGCGTGCTTCGGCCGCTGCGCGTTGCACCTGTGGACCACCGCGCCGCATTGCCTGGCTTGAGTAGGTGCCCCCCTGGTTTGGCGTGACATGGGTATCAAGGCCGACTGTTTTCACCTGATCCATGCCGAGATCAAGTTCTTCGGCAGCCACCTGCAACAGTGCTGTCGAGCAACCCTGGCCCAACTCGGCAAAGCCAATGAAGATCGTGGCAGTGTTGTCGCCATGGATGGCGATCCAGCTATCAATCTGGTCAGCGGCCGGTGGGCCCGCCTGGGGTGCACGGGTTTGTGCGAGCGAAACAGGGAGGAAAGGGAAGCTGACAACGAGTGCACCGCCGGCTTTCAGCAGGGTGCGACGATTGAGCGTGAAGGTTTTCATGCATCACCCCGCATTGTCATCGCTGCTTGCTGGATGGCGCTGAGTATTCTGGGATAGGTGCCGCAGCGGCACAGATGGCCATTCATTGCGGTGCGGATTTCTGCTTCAGAAGGGGCAGGATTGTTGGTCAACAGTTCCGTGGCCTTGATCTGCATGCCATTGATGCAATAGCCGCACTGGATCGCCTGTGTGTCAATCAATGCCTGTTGCAGTGGTGTGAATGCGGGCACGGACGCCAGGCCTTTTGCTTCGGCATAAAGCGCGGGCAAACCTTCCAGTGTTATCACCTGCTTGCCGATCACGGCGGACAGGGGGGTGATGCATGAACGGACTTCCACACCATCCACCAGTACCGAACAGGACCCACACTGGGCAAGGCCACAACCGAAGCGGGGGCCTTGCAACTGCAGCTCATCGCTCAGCACGTAGAGCAGGGGAGTATCAGTGGCGGCAGTGACATTGCGTTCGATGCCGTTCAGCAACAGGGTGGTGGAGTCGGCCATGGGGGAGCCCTCGAGTGGAGTTGCCGCATACTAATATGAAAGCGGCAACCCCAGAACTCCCGACCTTTGGCTAAGGCCGGCGAATGTTCATTCGTCTGTCAATTAGGCTCTCCATTCGGCTCTCCATTTGGCTTTTCCATTCGCCTCTCCATTCGGCTTTCCATTCGCCAATGGTTTTGTTGTTACCGGCGACTGCTGATGTAGCTGGCAGCGCCTTGTAACAATTGTTCGCCGGAGGTGCAGTTGGCCAGGTTGGCGTAGTCGATGACATAGATTTTCGATTCGCCATTGCCATAGTTCTGCATGACCAGGTTGACATGTTCGCCATTGGCGAGCGACTTCAATGTGGAACCGTAGTTGCAGAGCGTGCTGAAGATCAGCGTGGCCTGTTGGGCATGGAGCGTTTCAGCGACAGCGGCCTGTTCCTTGCGGAAGGACTGCTGCTGTTCGTTGAATGAGTTGCCGATGGTTTGCATTTCCTTGCTGAGTGTTTCCAATTGTTTGCTCAGGCGATCCAGTTCCGCCTCATCGACGGTGGCACCCTCTTTGCGTTGTGCGCGCTGCAGATCGCGGATCTCGCGTTGTGCGTCGCGCATTTCTTCCTGCTTGTTCTGCATTTGTTCCTGCGCCTCCTGCATTTTCTGCTGGACTTCGCGCATGTAGGTCAGGTTCTTTGCTTCAGTGCTGTTGGAGTTGGTACTGATTTCGATGTCATCGTCGTCATAGTCGAAGTCAAAATCGAAGTCAAAATCGCCACCTGCGAAGACTCGCACATCCGGTCCGCTGATATAGAAATTGCCATTCGGCAGGTTGAATGTGAACACCATGCCCTGGCCCGCCAGGTAGAGGGCGTCAGGTCCACCGATACGTAGCTGGCGATTCTCGTTTTCTTCCATCGCAGCATCAAAAATGTTGCGCATGATGTTGAGTTCACGCAGAGCCTGTTCCTGTGACGCCTGCTGCTGTGCCGGCACCGCTGCGCTGAGCAGTACACAGCCTGCAGCAACGCCGGCCAGCAAAGCAGTTTTACGGATCGAATTACGGATAAAGGTTTTCATAGACCATTCCTTCCGGGCGCTGCCACGGTTCTCATAAGTGCATTCAGATACTGGTTGTTCTCAAGCTGGTCATTCGTCAGCTCATTGAGCCGGCTCGCGACCGCCTGTTGATCCTGGAAACGCTGACTCTGCCAACCAGTCAACAGCAGGCCCAATTCCTGCTGCCGCTCGTTGCGCGTGCTGTTCTCCCACTCGGCATACAGCAAGCGATTGGCAAGAGTCTGTTGCTCGGTGAACTCGCTCAATCGGGTATCGATGAACGTTGTCTGGGCCGCAGTACTGCTTGCCACTGCAGCAGTGACCAATTGCTGCACACGCGCTTCGCCAAGTCCGCCACCGAAGCTGATCATCAAACCGTTCTCAGTGCTGACTTCAGTTTTGCTGACAACAAGAAATATGGCTGCCAATGAGGCTGCCAATGCTGTCCAGCTCAGCCACGGGGTGTTGCCCTGGCGTCGTTGTGGCTGCACCAGATGACGGGCACGATTCCAGCGCGGTACTTCCTCGTCCTGCCATTGGGTAGCCATATCGCGGTATTGCTGCGCCTGGGCAAAGACATCACGGCAGTGTGGGCAATGTTGCAGGACGGCTTCACACCGTTCGCGCAGTACCGGTGGCAAGGTGCCTTCCAGCAGCGCGATTACGTGTGTGGCCATCAGTTGATGATCACAGGACATGATTGGCCTCCAATTGGTCTTTCATTTTCTGCAGGCTCGCATAGAGCCGGCTTTTGACTGTATTCACGGATACTCCGGTTTGAACGCCTATCTGTTCAAAAGTGAAGTGCTGGAAAAATTTGAGTTCCACCACCAGCCGTTGTTCGACTGGCAGGATCTGCAGCAAGGCGTGGATCTGCGTGTTGTTACTGTTTTGTTCGTATACGAAAGCAGGACCGTGCTCATCAGGGGCGTGCCAGTCCAGCATCGCAGTTTCGGCTTCGTCATCAGTCTCGACTTGCGGTGAGCGCTGGCGCGTCCGCAGCAGGTCCATCGTCTTGTTGACGGCGATGCGCATCAGCCAGGCAGCGAAGACGCCTTCGCCCCGATAGGAGGGCAGGTGGCGATAGACGGCAAGGAACACGTCCTGCATCAGGTCCGTGGCGTCGCTGCGATTCCGCATCTGGCGCAAACAATAGTTGAAGACCAGCCTCTCATGACGCTCTACCAGCTTGACCCACGCACGCTGGGATCCGTCCAGTGCACGCTCGATCAACATTTCATCGCTGGGAGTGGTAAACATCCGTAATGGGTCCTGGTCATGCACAAAGGGTCATCGATAACCGTATTGACGTTGGTGCTGCAGCAATAGTTGGGTCAACGATGAAATTTTTGTTTTGGCAGCTGCTTTCAGGTCCGGTCATGCCCGTTGTAGCCTGCGCATCCGACAAGGAGGGGGTGCCCACTGCGTCCTGCCGTTCCGATCAAGAATCTTCGTTCTGTACTTAATTGATTCCTTATCGCAGCACATTTGTTCCAATTTTTTTCTGCACCTTCCAACTTTCTGCAAGTGGTTGGCGTCATAGCATCAGGTAGCCGGAAGCAAAAGCCAACTGTTGGTGAAACTTTCCAGCCGAAGTCCGGTATTCCGCAGGAGCAGTTCGAAAAAGGCTTGTTTTTACGGGTCCGGCTACAACCCGTCAGGCTGGCACTGGTTTTGCTCAGTACAGTCCAATCGTCGGTACATGGCGATTTATACCAATAAATTTGAACAGGATTTTTCATGGCACTTTTCTCTGCACTTCGACCGGAATTTCGTTCGGGCGTCGCTTCTGCAACAGGCTGTTCCCGCGCAATCCGTCGCGTAATTCCCGTAGTGTTGACGTTGCTGGGCTCCTTGTTGGGGGCTGCAGTCCAGGCACAGAGCGAACCAGAGCCGATTAGCTACCAGATACCTCATACCGATCAGACCCCCGTCATCGACGGTGTTTTCAGTGCCGAAGAGTGGCGCAATGCGACAAGGGTCGAACTCGTCAATGAGACCTTTCCCGGCCAGAACATCGCGCCGCCCGTCCAGACCGAAGTCTACATAATGGAAGACGGCGAAAGCTTTCTCGCCGCCTTCGTTGCCCATGATCCGGACCCTTCGAAGATTCGTGCCTTCTATCGTGACCGTGACCGTGCGTTCCAGGATGACTGTGTCGGTTTCGTTATCGACACCTTCAATGACGAGCGACGCGCATTTGAATTCTTTATCAATCCGCTCGGCGTGCAGATGGACCTGATCCAGGATGACGTCAGTAAACGCGAAGACGATTCCTGGAATGCGTTGTGGGACAGTGCCGGCAAGATCAATGACACCGGCTTCGTCGGCGAGATGCGTATTCCGTTGAAGCAATTGCGTCTGCCGAGTGGTTTGGCGCAGCAGACGTGGGGCATCGATCTATTGCGGTTCTATCCGCGTGAAGCCCGCCATCGCATTTCCAATAACATCTCTGATTATTCGGTGTCGTGCTATCTCTGCCAGTTCAAGAAGGCACAAGGCTTTGGACCGATAGAGCAGGGCACCAACCTGCAAGTTATTCCAACAGTAACGTCCCTGTGGAACCAGACCCGTCCAAAACCCGCCACCGATGCGTGGCAACGCAATGATCCTGATTTTGAGCCGGCGGTAGATGTGCGCTGGGGCATCAATGAAGACATGATCCTCAACGCCACCTTGAATCCTGATTTTTCACAAGTAGAAGCCGACCAGGCCCAGCTCGATGTCAACAATACCTTCCAGCTGTTTTTCCCGGAACGCCGCGAGTTTTTCCTTGATGGGGCCGAGTACTTCAATACCATCAACAGTGGCAACAACAACGGCAATGGCAGCAACACGCTGGTATACACCCGCAACATCAATGACCCGCAGGCCGGTCTCAAGCTCACTGGCAAAAGCGACAATCACACGTATGCCGTAATGGCGGCAAACGACGAGCGCACCGGTTTCCTGATTCCTGGCAACCAGGGTTCGCGTGTAGCGACCATTGCCGATACCAAGAGCCAGGATCTTGCAGCCCGATACCGTTATGACCTTGGTCGCAAATTCACGGTTGGCACCTTGATGACAGCGCGTAGCGCTGATGAGTACGACAACACGGTGATCAGCAGTGATTTCAACTGGCAGGTTGCCGCCAGTGACCGTGTGGTAGCCCAGGTAATGGGCAGCGAATCGGAATATCCGATTGCCATCCAGACCGGTTTTGCACAGAAACCGGAAATGAATGACACAGCATGGTTGGCCGCTTACAACCATCAGGGCCAGAACTGGAACTGGAACGTTACCCATTCAAACTACGGTGAAGACTTCCGTGCCGATCTCGGTTTTATCGGTCGGGTGAATTACATCGAGGATACTTTTAATCCCAGCTATACGTGGTTGTTCAAACCGGGCGGCTTCTTCAACAGGGTTTCGCTGTGGAGCTTCTTTGAACACGGTGAAGATCAGCAGGGTCTCGATCTGCAAGACGCTGGTCGTGTAGGCCTCTGGTTCAATGGCCGCTGGCAGTCCAACGCTGAATACAGCTTTGGCAAGCAGGAGACCTACTTCAACGGGCGGTATTTCGATCTCGACAACAGCATTCTGTTTGGCCAGATACAGCCGTGGGGGGGTGCCCAGTTCCGCATTAATATTCGAGCCGGCGATGCAATTGACTACGCCAATACGCAAGCCGCCGACAACCTTACGATCTCGCCGAATTTCTCCTTGCAACTGAGTCGTCACTTGCAGATTCAGCTAAATCACAACCATCAGGAACTGGATGTGGCAGGCGGTCGGTTGTTCACGACCGACTTGAGCGACATCCGGCTGACTTACCAGTTTGATACCCGCAGTTTTATCCGCGCTGTGGTGATTTATTCAGATACCGAGCGTGATCCTTCGCTTTATCGCGTCAAGATCGACAAGCGCTCCCGTTCGCTGGCTACCCAGCTGTTATACAGCTATCGCTTCAGCGCCCAAACCCGCTTCTTTGTTGGCTATTCCGACAATGCGACGCAGGACGCGACCCTGACCGGGTTGGAACCAACCTATCGGGCGGTGTTTGCCAAGTTTTCCTACGCCTGGCAGTACTAGGCCAGGAGAAAATCCCGGATTGGCAGAGAAATCCTGCTAAATGCAGCAAAAGGAGCGCCCCTTGGCCGCTGAAACGCCAAATTCTTTCGTTTCAGCTGTTTTTTCTTGACTCAGTTGGTGTTTTAATCGAGTTACATTAAAAACGAAGGGCATCCCCATGATTGCATTGATAGTTTACGCTGCTGCACTGGTAATCGTGATCCTGCATTTCACGAAGTTCTGGTCGAACCGAAACATGGAATGGGTCGTGTTGGTAGCACCTGTCATCGTGTTCACAGTAAACATCCTCGATTTTCTGGATATTCTTTGATCGTTGGCTTCCCAACCTGATCCTGCCACGCTGGGATCAGGTGTCTCACTTCCCCTCGCATTTCTCCTTTCTCTTCCTCTTTTCTTGCTTAAAGAAGTTTCACACACCGCTGCATGCCATCGACCATGCCGTTGATGGTGGCATCGTGCCGTGCCGCCAGTCGGACACCGCATGTTGTAAACAACCAGGCTGACAAACTCCAACTAGTTGCCATGAACAACAAAATGGCCAGGCCCAAAGTCTGGGTTCCGAATGTTGCGCTGAAATGGTCGCTGAACATGCCGACAAAGAGCGGACCGAGTGGCAGCGCCACCAGATTGCTGACCAATACCGAAAAGGCCTGTGCCAACGCGCGTCGTTGCACACCACCAATATGCTGCAGCAACGTCAGCACGGGTCCAATATTCATGTGCATCAGTACGGTGACGCCGAGATGACAACACAGCGCGAAGTGGGCGGAACTGCTTAGCAACACCAAGGGCAACAGCGGCAAGGTGCAAAGCAGTGACCATTGGCTGACGTGAGCATAGGCGCAACCGCTGCGATCCTTGTCCAGCCGTTCACCGAGCCAACCGCCCAGCAGTGAGCCCAGCAAACCGCCGCCACCGTAAAGCCCCGCCATCCACAAGCCGATCTCTGGACCGCTCATGCCGTGATGACGCATGAAGTAAGTGGGCAGCCAGATGCCAGAGCCGGTGGCTCCCAAAGTGAACGTACAGGCGGCCAGCACTACGTAGCGATAGGCACTTTGTTGCCACAGCATGCGGCAGCTCTGTAGAAAAGTTTCCTGCCTCACCAGATTGCTGCGCAGTTCGGTATTGCCACGCACAGGCTCTCGCACGGTGCAGTACACCAGCAGGCCGATCAACAGGCCTGGCAAACCTACGACTTGTAACGCGACGCGCCACCCATACCACTGACTCACAAAGCCGCCGATCAAAAAGCCGGTGAGCACACCCACGGGTATGGCCGATGCAAGAATTGCGTAGGCGCGACCCCGCTGGGCGGGTGCAAAGTAATCAGCCAGTAGTGAGGTGCTTGGCGGATAGGCACCGGCTTCACCGATGCCAACTCCCATGCGGGCGAGAAAGAAGCTGGCGAAGCCACCGGCCTGACCGCACAGCGCTGTCATGAAGCTCCAGAGTGCGACGGCACAGGCAATGATGGTGCGGCGGCTGTAGCGTTCGGCAAGCCACGCCACTGGAATTCCCAGCGTGCCATAGAAGAGCGCGAAGGCGAGCCCGCCCAACAGCGACAGCTGGGTATCGGTCAACTGGAATTCTGCCTTGATGGGTTCGAGCAACACCGCGACGATTTGCAGATCGACAAAGCGCAGCAGCGCGACGACCCACAACAAGGCCAGTACATACCAGGAATAATAGCGGGAAAGCTTGCCGGAATGACGAGCATCAGAGTGGGACATACAGTTCCTCCATGAACCAGTACGTGCCTGCAGTGTAGTCGGCTTTGAAAATTTTGCCGGAGAATTTTCGCTGCGCTAAATGCCGGCCAGTGTGAACAGCAGCAAGGCAGTAATGCCCGCCGTCAGTGCATAGGGAAGCTGCGTATCGACATGCACGACATGATCACAACCGCTGGCGAGCGACGACAGGATCGTTGAATCGGAAATGGGTGAGCAGTGATCGCCGAATACACCACCACTGAGCACGGCTGCCAATAGCAACGACGGTGACAGTCCGGTCGCCACTGCCACTGGAATCGCTACCGGAATCAGAATGGCGAAGGTGCCCCACGAAGTGCCGGTTGTGAATGAAATGAAACAACCGGCCAGGAATATGGTCGGTGCTACCAGCCAGAGCGGCAAATTGCTGGAGATCAGGCCAGCCACAAATTGGCCCGCCTGCAATTGCTGCATGCAGGCGCCGAAGGCAAATGCCAGCAGCAATATGGTCACGATGGGCAACAACTCGGCCATGCCGTCAAAGGTCTGTTTGACCAGCGCTGCATGCGTTGCTGTGCGGTCCGCCCGCAACAATGCATAGCAGACCATCAGCGAGACGACGACGGAGTAGAAGACTGAGCTGGCGCCATTGCCGGCGAGCACATCGCCTTCGCCGGTGTAATACATAAAGAAGACGATACCGCCGGTCAGGCAGGCGAGTGGCAGCAGAAAGTAGCGGACCTTGCCGCCTTGCTCTTGATCGTCAGTTGTCACCGTGGTCTGCATTTGCTGTTCATGACGTGCGAGGGCGGAGTGAACCTTGCCAGTCCATGCAACATAA
>JAZKEH010000422.1:0-2028 GCA_040387155.1 Pseudomonadota bacterium
GGCCTGGTAACGCTCAAGGTCTTTCTGGATCTGGTTCGGGTTGCCGAGGAAGGTCTCGTTGTAGGCCAGCTGCGACACCTTGCCGCTGACACTCGACAGACTGCGCACCAGGCCCGCTTCCGAACTGGCTTTGAAAATCTGCAGGTCTTCATCGCTGATCGAAGCGGGACCAAACGATGTGAGGACGGAACGCATTTCACCTTCGAACTGCGTCAATGACGTGCCGGGGAAGGGCAGGACAAAGAAGGTCAGTGTGCCGCCCAGTTCCTGGTTGGAGTTGAAGCCGCTGGCTTCGATGGCTTTCTGTGTGAGGATGAATTGCTTGTAGAGAAACGACTTGCGGCCTTCACCGATGATCTGGTTCAGTGCTTCGAGCGCAACGCGATCAGGATGGTCCAGCGCAACCGTGGGCCAGGTGAACAAGAGCGCCGGGAAGCGTATGTTTTCATCCACGTAGGACACATAGCGGTCGGCATCCAGTACTGGTGTTGGGAAGCTTGCGGGTTCCACCGCAGGGCCGGCCGGAATCTCACCGAAATATTTGACAGCCAGTGCCATCACCTCATCTGCATTGACGTTGCCGCCCACAGTCAGCGTTGCATTGTTGGGACCGTACCAGCGCAGGAAGAAGCGCTTCAGATCATCGACAGTTGCCGCATCAAGATCTGCCGGATAGCCGATGACAGGCCACGAATAAGGATGCTCGGGCGGAAAGAGTGCGGAGTTGTTCACTTCACCGAAACGGCCATAGGGACGGTTCTCGACGTTCTGGCCGCGCTCGTTCTTGACGGTGCCGCGTTGTACTTCAAATTTTTCCTGGGTAACGGCATTCAGCAAGAAGCCCATGCGGTCGCTTTCGAGCCACAGCATGCGTTCGAGCAGGTTGCTGGGCACGGTTTCAAAATAATTGGTGCGGTCTTCGTTGGTGGTGCCGTTCATGTCGCCGCCGGCTTCCGAAACCGTCTTGATGTGTTCCTCATCCGCTACGTGCTCAGACCCCTGGAACATCATGTGCTCGAAGAAGTGGGCAAAGCCGGAACGCTGGGGTTCTTCACGAGCCGAACCGACGTGGTAGGTAACATCCACGTGCACCAGCGGATCGCTGCGGTCTTCCGACACAATGACAGTCAGGCCGTTGTCCAGTTTGTACTTGCTGTACGGAATGACGAGTTCGGATTCGCTTGGCGCGACGGTTTCCACCAGTGTGTAACCGGTAGGCGCTGCGGTTTCGTTGGCGGTTGTGGCGGGCTCATTGTTGCAGGCAGCGAGAGTCAACAAGCCCAGCAGCGTGGCAACGGGGGCGCGGAAACGGGGGAAAACGGTCGGCAGCAGTGGCATCCAGGTATCCTCAGACTGAAAACGGGGGCAATGGATTAAAGCATGGACCCTGCCCGTCGGGGAGGGGGCTGGGGTAACATCAGGGCAGAGAGGTAGCTGATGTTTGAATCCCTGAATGAATCTGCGGTAACCGAGTGGCTGAACTCCCTTTTATGGGGGTTTCCCGGTGCTGAAATTTTCCACATTGTCATGACTGGCAGCTTTTTTGGTGGCATTGCGCTGCTGGACCTGCGCCTGTTGGGTTTCCACAAGCGGGTGTCCCTCAGCACGCTGATGCAGCATGTGATTCCGACGCTGGCGTGGTTGTTTGCCGGTGTTGTCATCAGCGGCGGCTTGCTGTTCATGTTCATGCCGCTCGAATATTCCGGCAACCCGTCTTTCCTGGCCAAGCTGGTGTTGATTCCGCTTGGGGGTCTCAACGCGCTGTTCATGCATTTTGTGTTGCTGCGCGGCCAGCACCGCTGGGACAGTCATGCGCCGGTGCCATTCGCGGTCAAACTGTCGGCGTTGGTATCGCTGACCATCTGGATTTGTACGCTGGCTGCCGGCCGCTTGATCGCCTATTACTACGGGGTCAGCCTCTGATGGGCAGCAAGCTGATGAGTTTGCGCAACGTGCCCGCGGATGAGCTGGAAGAAATTTACGCACTGCTCGAAACCAACGAAATCCGTACCTACGAAACCGGCGCCG
>JAZKEH010000423.1:0-3377 GCA_040387155.1 Pseudomonadota bacterium
GAAGGGGGTAGGGTATATGACGAGTATGAAGTGGTCTAATTAATTTGTAGACTCCGTCCGGCGGTAGTCTTGCACTGACCTTTCCACCAAGAATTTGTACCAACAATAAAGTGAGTTTTCAGGCTACGTTCTAGCCCATTGGCATGAAGTCCTGAAAAGCAGTCCTCTTGTCTACGACATTTCTCCATTGCACTAATAATTTGCGCTCACGTTGGATATAAACCGAGCACGTTGGGGTGCGAGTTCACGCCAGTGTGCTGCAGGGATTATCGATTGAGGGGATTAGTTGTTCGCGAGCGGACACCTGGTGTCTGCCTGCGAACACTTGCTCAGCCTCGTTCTTCACTAGCTCAATGATTTCCTTGGCAAATAATATTGGCATCCAACTTGCCTCTTTTCGGTGTGATATAAAAATCATCTCAACTAGAGGATGAGTGAACAGCATGCTGTTGAATTACCTGTTAATCGCGCTGTACAACCTCAAACGCCACCCCATGCTCTCTGCCATCAAGGTACTCAGCCTCGCCATAGGTCTTGGCTGTGGACTGCTGGTACTGATGCATGCGCAATATGAGTTCAGCTTCGATCGCCATTTCCCGAACGGCGAGAACATCTATCGGCTGGTGGCGAACTCCCAGGGCATAGCCAACTCGGGCTCGGGCCCTCGCGTCGCGCCGGCTCTCCGGAAGGATTATCCGGAAATCCCCTACATCACTCGCGTACGAGGGGCGAAGGGAACCTTCAAGCGAGGCGAAACGTCGCTGCCTGCTGACTACTATTGGGTGGAGCCGGACATCCTTGATGTGTTCTCGTTGCAGTTCGTCAGTGGAGACCCAGCGACGGCGCTGGACGCACCCGAATCCCTGTTGCTCAGCGAGACGGCCGCCGCAAAGTTTTTCCCGGGCCAGGAAGCGCTTGGCCAGACGCTGAGATTGGATGACAAGGTTGATGTGCGGGTGACCGGGGTGATGCGCGATCTGCCGGTAAACACGCACATCGATCTGCAGGTACTGATTAATTCGGATGCCAGCCCCCCAGTGTATGGCGAGCATGTTATCAACGACCAACGCAGTTTTTTAGCTGGTATGTTTACCTATCTGCGACTGCCTGATGCTGTGAGCGCCAACGCCATCAGCGGCGACCTTCCCAACTTTGTTGAACGCAACTTACCGGACGACCAACGTGCCCTGGCCACGGGCAATCAGTTCAGTCTTGCGCTGGAACCGCTGCATGATATCCATCTCGGTGGGCGCGGCAGCGGTGACAATACGCTGAAGGTATTGCTCAGCCTCACCGCCTTCGCCGTACTGATCTTGCTGACCTCCTGCATCAACTTCGCCAACCTGGCGCTGGTGCAAGTGCAACAGCGCAGCAAGGAAGTGGGCGTGCGCCGGGCGCTGGGGGCCACGCATACGCAAATCGTTGTGCAGTTCTTGCTGGATTCCATGCTACTGACTTTGCTTGCACTCGTGCTGGCACTGCCGGCGATTGAACTCGCCATTCCTGTCTATACAGCGCTGACGGCCGCCAGGTTCACCTTTGCTTCCGTCATAGCAACCAGCTCTGTCGCGCAGATGGTGGGGTTTGTTTTGGTTACTGGCGTATTGTCGGGCCTGTTGCCAGCACTGGCACTGGCGCGTTTCAAGCCCGCGCTCGTCATCAAGGGCGCGGGCTTGCAAGGTGGCTCCAGCAGCTTGCCGCGTGCTGGCGTTACCGTGGTGCAGTTTGGTTTTTCGACAGCACTGATTCTGTTGGCGTTGGCGATCGTCATGCAGATCCGCCATCTCAGTACGATGGACATCGGTTTCGACAAGGATAACCTGCTTGTCATCGATACCATGGCGGAGACTGGTGTCGACAGCGCTGTCCATGCGCCCATGGTCAACGAGTTGCGCGAATATCCCGGCATTCTTGCTATCAGCACAACCATTCGGGTGCCACCAGTTGCGGGCTTGGGTGCGCCATTTTCGCTACCGACCTACGGACCGAATGAGACCCGCACCTTGAATTGGTTGATAGTGGACACAGCCTATTTCGATACGCTGGGACTAAACCTCATCGCCGGACGCTGGTTTTCCGACGAGCTTGCTACCGACTTCCATTTCGGACAAAGACCAACACCCGAAGAGACAACACCCGGAGCGCTGCCGGCTGCGATTATTACCCGCCAGGCAGTGAGAACGCTGGGGTTCGATTCACCAGAGGCGGCTCTTGATCAGGTCATCAATCAACGTTTCCCGGTATCCATGAGTCCCAATCGCGTCATCGGTGTGGTGGAGGATTTCCACTTCAGTGGCGGGCTTGATTCGCCATCCACTGACGTCCTGCGTGCCACCACGGGAACCGCCAATGTGTTGCTGTTGAGGCTTGACCCAAGGCAACAGGAAAGCACACTGGCCTTCATCGACGAAGTGTGGGCGCGTCATCATCCGGGCTTGCCAATCAATCGCAGCTTCTTCAGCGATACCTACAACGGCATCGTTGCGGCACGGACGCAGGGCATCAGCATTGCGGCGACATTTGCGAGTGTCGTCACGATCATCATTTCCGCGATGGGACTGTACGCGTTGGTGTTCTACTCCACTGAGCGGCGCACGAAGGAAGTGGGCATACGCAAAGTACTGGGCGCGACGACGCGCATGGTCATCAGTCTGTTGACGTGGGATTTTCTCAAGCCTGTCTTGCTCGCTTGTGCGCTGGCTTGTATTGGCGGCTACTTTGTCATTGGCCGGTATATGCAGCAGTTCTCGTCTCGGGTAGAAGTCACACCGTTTCTCTATGCGCTGGTGACTATCGGTACTTTGCTGATCGCTGTGTTGATCGTCGTCGGACTTTCGTATCGTGCGGCCAGTGCACATCCGGTGCAATCGTTGCGTTACGAATGAGGATTTGGAAACGGGCAATAAAACAGGACACCCACTTTTTCATGCAACTGACAATAGTGAGTGTCCTTTCTGCCGGTGTAGACCGTATTATTGGCGGCAAGAGGAAGCATTGGAGCGAGAAGACCGATAGTTCCATCAGCCTGACATATCAGCATATTCCGGAAACAGGTAGAACCGTCCGACGGCTGGGTGAGATTCCCACTAACAATGACGTCCGTACATCGACCAACGCACAACTAACCGAGGAGGTAACTGTGAAGAAATTAAGCTTCAAATTTAACTTCAAGCTAGGCTGGGCGATGGTTCTGTCGGTCTTCATTGGCGCTGGAAGGGCACAGTTTAACTGTGCTCAATCCAATGCTCCTTCTGAGTGAAACGCTGTATTTCTCGATAAGTCTACCCCCAACGAACAAAGCCCCCGGCTTACGCAGAGGGCCTTGTTTATTCAGCAGTGCTGAATTTATCTCATGACGTCGATCCTGTTCGCTTGAG
>JAZKEH010000424.1:0-3308 GCA_040387155.1 Pseudomonadota bacterium
GATTGCTTCGCGCTGGCATGGGCATTATTGACGGCTATGCCAAGCCCCACGCGGCGGATGCAGGCCAAATCAGGCAGGTCGTCACCGACGTAGGCAGTATGTTCCATCGAGATGCCCAACTGTTCCTGTATCTGCAGCAAGGCTTGCAGCTTGTTATCACAACCCTGCACCACATGTTTGATGCCAAGGTTGGTCGCGCGGTTGTTGACGAGTGTCGAGCTGCGCGCCGTGATTACTGCTACCACCACACCAGTGCTTTGCAGCAGTTTGATACCTTGGCCGTCCAGCGTGCAGAAAGTCTTCAATTCCTCACCGGCGTTGCCGAAATAAAGTTTGCCATCTGTCAGCACGCCATCGACATCCAGTGCCAGCAAGCGAATGGCTTTTGCTCTCAGCGTCAATTCGCTGTCCAGTTGAAAAAGGGAGGTGGCAGACATGATTTATTCTCGTGGCCTATACGACATTGGCGCGCAACAGGTCGTGCATGGTGACAACGCCGACCAGTGCGTCGTTATCAATGACGACAAGGCTGTAGATGGCGTTGTCCTGCATCAGTCGCGCGGCTTCTGATGCCAGTGCATTCGCGCTGATGGATTTGAATTTGCCTGAAATGACTTCGGCTACCGTCGTGCTATGGATGTCGAGGCCTTTGTCGAGTACCCGGCGCAAATCACCGTCAGTAAATACCCCACAAATGACGTCTCTTGCATCGACTACAGTCGTCATGCCGAGTTTCTTGTCTGTGATCTCCAACAAGGCAACGCTGATGGTTGTGCTGCTTTGTACTTTTGGAATCCCTGCATCGGCATGCATGATGTTGGCGACTTTCAGTAACAAGCGACGACCGAGGTTGCCGCCAGGATGCGAGAACGCAAAATCTTCGGCAGTAAATCCACGCGCTTCCAGCAAGGCCATGGCAAGTGCATCACCCATGACGAGCGCTGCAGTGGTGCTGGTGGTCGGTGCCAGCCCGAGCGGGCAGGCTTCACGCGCGACACTGGCGTCCAGATTGACGTCGGCCGTGCGCGCCAGCTCTGAATGGGGATTGCCAGTCAGCGCAATCAACGCAACTCCCTTGCGCTTGAGGATCGGCAACAAGGCCAGCACTTCGGGCGTTGTGCCTGAATTCGACAGTGCCAGCACGACGTCCTCACGGGTAACCATGCCGATATCGCCGTGGCTGGCTTCTGCGGGGTGCACGAAATAGGCGGGTGTGCCCGTGCTGGCCAGAGTGGCGGCGATCTTGTTGGCGATATGCCCCGACTTGCCCATTCCCATGACGACGACGCGTCCCTTGCTGGCAAGGATGAACTCACACGCGCGGACGAAATTCTGATCGATGCGTGCATGCAGGGCATCCACTGAGTCGCGCTGCAGCAGAATGGAGGTTTGGGCGGTGTGAATCAGGGAATTGACAGACATGGTGAACTGCAGAATTGAGAGGCAGGGCAGTGTATGCCAAATGCCAGACCTTGCAAACAATGCGGCAGTCCAGAGATGTCAGTCGAATCAATGGGTTCCGTGCCTTGGGCTGCGGTGGCCTTTGGGATAGAATTGCCCGGCCTTTTTTCTGGATTCACCCCAATGTTGCGCCGCCTCTTTCTCTCCCTTGCCTGCTTTGCAGCAGTCATGCAGCCACTGGCTTTTGTGCAGGCAGCTGAACCCGCCTTGCCCGCCATGTCAGCCGAAGCTGCTGTCAAAGGTTATGTGGATAACCTGGTCACCCGTATTCGCGAAGTGAAGCCGTTGTACGCAAGTGATCGGGCTGCCTATCTGACTGCTGTGGGGGAGGCGCTGACCGGGTTTGTGGATTTCAATGAAGTCGCGCGCGGAGTGATGGCGAAGTATGGCAATTCAGCGACCCCTGAACAGATGCAACGCTTTGCGGAAGTATTCAAGGCGTCGCTTGTCGACTTCTACGGCAGCAGCCTGGCGGATTACAGCGCAGCCGATTACACCATCGTGGCCGCCACCGAAGTGCCGGAAAACCCGGTCTCTGCCACACCAGTGAAAATGGACTTCAAAACTGCCAGCGGCACGCTGAGTGTGGAATACACCATGTTCGTCAACGTGAACAGCGAGTGGAAACTTAAAAACCTGTTCATCGACGGCATCAACATGCGCCGCCAGTATTACGCGCAGTTCGACAGCATGATGCTCAGTAACAACAACGACATCGACAAAGTCATTGCCCAATGGGCAGTGGGTCAGTAAGCCTCCGCAGGCTGCAACACGACAATCACAAGGATCACGACGACATGGCAATGCCTACCACTGAAATTTCTGCGCTGCTGACGGCTGCGTTCCCCGAAGCCGGCATCACTGTTGGTGGAGCCGAAGGCAAGTACCAGGTGCAGATTGTGTCGACAGCATTTGCCGGCATGAACCGCGTCAAGCGTCAGCAGGCCGTCTACAAGGTCTTGAATCCCCACATCCAGAGCGGTGCAATACATGCCATCAACATGCAGTTGCAAACGCCTGACGAGCAATAACCTCAACGCATAGCAAGACAGTACCGGCTGCACCGGCCAGCACCTTTTCGAGGAATTACAGTGGATAAATTGGTCATCCAGGGCGGAATCCAGCTCAACGGCGAGATCCGTATCGCAGGAGCGAAAAACTCGGCCTTGCCCATCATTGCGTCCACCTTGCTGACGTCGGACGCGGTGGACATCGGCAACCTGCCGCACCTGTTCGATATTACGACAATGCTCGAACTCCTCGGTTGCATGGGTGTGGAAACTATCGTTGGCGAAAAGCTGAATGTGCAGATCAACAGCAGCACTATCCGCAATTTCAATGCTCCTTACGAACTCGTTAAAACGATGCGTGCGTCCATCCTGGTGCTGGGTCCGATGCTGTCGCGTTTCGGTGAAGCGGAAGTGGCCTTGCCCGGCGGTTGTGCCATTGGTAGTCGCCCGGTGAATTTGCACCTCGCGGCACTGAAGAAGATGGGGGCCCAGATCAAGATGGAAAATGGGTATATAAAAGCGAAGACGCACGGCAAACGCTTGAAGGGTGCGCACATCCTGATGGATATCGTGACGGTAACCGGTACCGAGAACATCATGATGGCGGCTGCGTTGGCCGACGGCCAAACTATCATCGAAAACGCCGCGCGCGAGCCGGAAGTAGTCGACCTTGCCCATTGCCTGCGCGCGATGGGTGCTGACATCAGTGGCGAAGGTTCTGCCACGATCACAATCAATGGCGTCAGCGAGTTACATGGCTGCAGCTATCCGATCATGCCTGACCGCATTGAAACCGGGACATACCTTATTGCGGCAGCTGCTACCAAGGGGCGCATC
>JAZKEH010000425.1:0-2596 GCA_040387155.1 Pseudomonadota bacterium
CTCGCCAGTCTGGGGTCGCCATTGGCCGGACAAAAGGTAAAATTGCCGTTCTGGTTATTGGTGGAGCCGCGCGGTGTCAGTTGCAGATACTGCTGATTGCGGAATGAATTGAAGGTGAGCTTGCCGGTCGGCTTCAGCGCCGGAAAACGGTAGAGCAGGCGGTCGTTGCCGTTCAGAATCCGGTCGGCATTGGCGTCGGTAAAAATAATACTGCCATTTTCCCAGCCGCCCTTGCAGAGTTTGCCATCCGGGCTGCGACAGAAGGTGACCATGACGTTTTCATTGATGGCAGCAGAACGCGCCATGCTGATGGCGTTCACCAGATCCTGTAGGGCGCCATCGATTTCGAGTCGGGTTTTGCTGTCACGGAAG
The DNA here is from genome assembly GCA_040387155.1 of Pseudomonadota bacterium. Classification (GTDB taxonomy): domain Bacteria; phylum Pseudomonadota; class Gammaproteobacteria; order Pseudomonadales; family Pseudohongiellaceae; genus CAILUG01. The sequence goes on from JAZKEH010000425.1 coordinate 373, forward strand.
CCCGGAGTAGCGATATTCACCAGTACGGCGAGAATGGCGAGAGCGATAAGTAATTCGATCAGCGTCAATCCGCGCAAGCAACGCAGTTTCATCCGACACCTCCATGTGTCTGAATGCCTATAGCCAACCGCAGTAAAGTACAGGTTTTCCGCTTTTGCAAAATTATCAGGACATTCCCAGCCGCGGCAGCGTGACTGACGACGAACGCCATCTGCGCCGCTGCTTTGCATTGGCCGAACAGGGGCGCTACAGCTGCCGGCCCAATCCAGTAGTCGGTTGCGTTGTCGTCGGTAATAACGGCGTGCTTGCCGAAGGTTGGCACCAGGTGGCCGGCCAGGCACATGCAGAAGTCCATGCGCTGGAACAAGTTGGCGAGCAGGCGCGCGGTGCTACGTTGTATGTATCACTGGAGCCCTGCGTACATCAGGGACGTACAGGGCCCTGCACCGAGGCGATCATTCGCAGCGGTATTTCCCGACTCGTTTATGCCATGCAGGACCCGAATCCGCTGGTGGCAGGCAAGGGTCTGGCGCGTTTGCGCGATGCGGGCATAACGGTGGTGGGTCCGTTGTTGCAGGTGGAAGCGGAAGCGTTGAATCCCGGTTTCATCAAGCGCATGACACAGCAACTGCCGTATGTGCGCTGCAAGGTGGGCATGAGTCTGGACGCGCGTACGGCGATGCAGAGTGGTGAAAGTCGCTGGATCACCGGCCCCGCTGCGCGTGCGGAAGTGCAGTGGTTGCGGGCGCGCAGTTGTGCTGTGCTTACTGGCATCGGCACCATCTTGCAGGATGATGCCTCGTTGAATGTGCGCCTGGAGAACTACACCGGACTGCAGCCGCTGCGCGTCATTGCCGATACGCACGGCCGCATCTCGCCACGCGCTCGCGTGCTGCAGTGGCCAGGCTCTGTGTTGCTCGCTTGTAGCGATGAAGCCGCGCGCTCACTGCAGCAGCAGGATGTCTGCGCCAGTGGTGTGCAGGCCACCTGCACGATCACTGGCGTGCCCTTGTTGAATGGAAAGCTGAATTTGCCGTTCCTGCTGCGCCAGCTGGCAGCAGACTGGCAATGTAACGAGGTGCTGGTCGAAGCGGGTCCCGCGCTGACGGGGGCAATGCTGCAGGCAGGCCTGGTCGATGAGCTCGTGACCTATATTGCCCCTGCGTTGTTAGGGGATATGGCACGCCCGCTGGCCATAATGCCAGGCCTCGACAGGCTGGCCGACAAGCTCAGGCTGCAATTTCTCGACGTGGCAATGGTGGGCGAAGATTGTAGAATCCGCTCCCGCGTTCTGAATCCCTGAACGTTTCCACCCCAGAATCCGTCAGCGAATCCGTAAAAAGCCCATGTTTACCGGCATCATCGCAGCCACAGGCACCATTGCCAGTATCCAGAACGTGGGGGGTGACTGGCGTCTGACCATTCGCACCAATGGTCTCGATCTGGCCGATGCGCAGCTGGGTGATTCCATCGCGGTCAGCGGCGTGTGTCTGACAGCGGTCAAACTCGACAAGCAGTCGGGTACTCAACAGTTCACCGCTGACGTATCGCGCGAGACACTGGCCTGCACAACACTGCAGCACTGGCGCGAAGGGGATCTGGTCAATCTGGAACTGGCAATGCAGCCGCAGAGCAGGCTCGGCGGGCATATTGTCAGTGGTCACGTTGATGGTGTGGGTGAGCTGTTGAGTCGCACTGCCGATGCGCGCAGCGAACGTTTGTCGTTTCGCGTGCCATCGGCAATTGCACGTTACATCGCCCACAAAGGCTCAGTGTGTATTGATGGCGTCAGCCTTACCGTGAATGAAGTGAGCGGCAATGAATTTGGCGTCAACATCATTCCGCATACGGCCGACCGCACGACGTTGCATCTGTTCAAGGCAGGCCGGCAGGTGAATATCGAAGTGGATGTGATCGCGCGCTATCTCGAACGCCTGCTGCAGGGTGCGACGGATACTGTCGCAGGCGTAACGCTGGAACAACTCGCGCGCACCGGCTTTCTCAAATCCTGAATTTTTTGCAGAACACCTGAAGAGAACTATCCAGAAGAACACTATGGCACTCAACAGCATCACCGAGATTATTGAAGACTTCCGTCAGGGCAAGATTGTCATTTTGATGGACGACGAAGATCGTGAGAACGAAGGCGACTTGTTGATCGCGGCTGACAAGATCACCGCAGCTGACGTGAACTTCATGGCGACCCATGCACGCGGGCTTATCT
>JAZKEH010000426.1:0-1597 GCA_040387155.1 Pseudomonadota bacterium
AGCTGGATTCCAATGCGATGCGTATCGTCGCTGCCGAGTGCGACGGCTTGCCGGGTATCACGATTGATCGCTATGACAACGTGATTGTGTGTCAGTTGTTGAGTGCGGGCGCCGAGAAGCACCGCGACAAGATTGTATGGGCGCTGAAGAAGCTGTTGCCCGAGTGCGCGATTCTTGAGCGCTCCGATGTGGCGATCCGTCAGAAGGAAGGTCTGCCGCCGCTCATCACCGTGCTGCACGGTGAAGTGCCCGCACTGGTCAACATCACCGAGCACGGTCTCAAGTTCGCTGTTGATGTGCACAAGGGCCACAAGACCGGTTTCTATCTGGACCAACGCCACAACCGCAGCCGCATGGCGGCCTATGCCAAGGGCAAGACTGTACTGAATTGTTTCAGTTACACCGGCGCGGTCGGCGTGCACTGTCTCGCTGCCGGCGCCACCCATGTGACCAACATGGATGTCTCTGCTGACGCACTCGCGCATGCCGAGCAACATGTCTTGATGAATAACCTTTCCGCAGAAAAAAGCGAGCAGGTAGAAGCTGACGTGTTCGCGGAACTGCGCAAGTACCGCACCGAAGGCCGTCGCTTCGACATGATCGTGTTGGACCCGCCGAAGTTCGTCGAGAACAAACAGCACCTGACGCAGGCTTGCCGTGGCTACAAGGACATCAACCTGTTGGCGCTGCAGTTGCTGAATCCCAATGGCATTCTCGCCACGTTCAGTTGCTCGGGCCTGATGCCGGAAGATCTCTTCCACAAGGTGGTTGCCGATGCCGCACTGGATGCCGGTCGTCAATTGCAGTTCCTTGAAAAGCTGAGCCAGGATGGCGACCACCCGGTGCTCAGTACCTATCCGGAAGGTTATTATCTGAAAGGACTGATTTGCCGCGCGCTGTAACGGCCTTCATCCAAACCCAGGCTGGTTGCGTAATAATCGGGCTCTCACTCAGTAGACCAAAGGAAGCTTGCTCGTGCTGAAACTCATCAAATACCTCGCCTACACAGTAGCGACGCTCTATGTCGCCGCCTGCGCCTATATGTACTTCCAGCAACGTTCGCTCGTCTTCAATCCGGGCACTGAGGATGTGGCACTGTCAGTCGGTGAAGTGGCCGGCGCCATCAACGTGACGCTGACAACCAGCGATGGCGAGATGCTGAAAGCCTGGTGGGTGGCGCCACAGGACGGTCGCCCGGTTTACCTGTACCTGCATGGCAATGCCGGCAATCTGCTGGGCAGCAAGAGCAAGCCGCATGAGCGCGCTGATCGTTTTGGTGGCCTCACACAGGCAGGTGCAGGCTTGCTGGCGCTGAGCTGGCGTGGTTATGGCGGTTCCAGTGGTGCACCGTCGGAAGCAGGCTTTGTTATTGATGCGGAGGCTGCCCTAGCCTGGCTGCGCGCAGAGGTACCAGACGCCAACATCATTCTGTTCGGCGAATCACTGGGTTCCGGCATGGCAGTGCAATTGGCTGCCCGTGAGGAATTCTCCGCGCTCGTGCTCGACTCACCGTACACCTCCATCGTGGATGTAGGCGCTGGCCGCTATCCGTGGCTGCCTGTGCGGCTGCTGTCGAAGGATCACTTTGAAAGTCTTG
>JAZKEH010000427.1:0-676 GCA_040387155.1 Pseudomonadota bacterium
CTCCAATCGTTTCCTGACCTTCCGCGTCGATGCCCAGCTGTATGCGCTGCGTGCGGAAGACGTGTCAGAGGTCATGCTGCTACCGGCGTTAGCGCGTATACCCCAGGCGCCCCCCGCCCTGTTGGGCGTAGCCAATTTGCGCGGGGCTGTGCTGCCCGTCGTCAGTTTGCGTGAGCTGCTGCAGAAGCCGCCTGCACCGAACAAGGCTAGCACTCGCGCCATTGTGCTGGATGTGGGCGCGCCAGTTGCGCTGGTGGTTGACTCCGTTGAAATGCTGGAAACCGCCACCGCAGAGCAGATCACTACCCACAACAATGAATTGGCGGCCGCCGATGCGGAAAAATTGCTCGGTGTCTTTACCACTGGGCAAGACAAGGCCGCAGCAAAAATCCTCGACATAAAGACCTTGCTGGAAACGGCGTTTGCCAACCGCGCACGCCCGCAGCGCCAGGTTGCCGCGATTAGCGCTTCCACAAACAAGGACACCACCACCGACAGCGATTCCAGCAAGGAAGTGCTGGTGACCTTTGAAGTAGGCGGTCAGGAATTCGCGCTGACGCTCGACGCAGTAAAAGAAATCCTGCCACTGCCAGCGACGATAACCGCTGTCGCGCGTGCAGATGCTGTCGTGCTCGGCGTTATTTCCGTGCGTGATGCCTTGTTACCGCTGCTATCA
>JAZKEH010000427.1:686-9959 GCA_040387155.1 Pseudomonadota bacterium
CCGCGAGAAAGTAGTCGTCATGCAGGTGGCCGGCACCCAGGTTGGTCTGGTGACCGATCGCGCACGCGCCATTGTGCGCGCCGATGCCGAGCTGGTTGATCCGATACCTCCCGTGCTGGCCGCAAGAACCGGCGGCGAAGCGCGGATAAAAGCCATCTATCGCGGCGACGCCGGGCGCCGCCTGATTTCGATACTGTCGCCGGAGCAGATCTTCCGCGAGGACGTCATGCAAAAACTGGTTGCCGGGCAGAAAGACCACAATGAACAAGCAGCGTCGACCGACGCGTCCAGCCGTGCCGAGCTGATTTTCCTGGTGTTCAAACTGGGCGGCGATGAATTCGGCCTGCCGATTGACACCGTGGTGGAAGTGGCGCAAGTGCCTGCGCAAATCACCCGTGTGCCCAAAACACCGAAGTTTCTGGAAGGGGTCGTCAACTTGCGCGGGGCCGTGTTGCCAGTGGTTGATCAACGCCGCCGCTTCGACATGCCCAAGCTTGAGGTAACCGAAGGACGCCGACTCGTCGTTATCCAGACCGAGCGGCATCGCGCAGGCCTCATTGTCGACAGCGTTGCCGACGTGCTGCGTGTGTCTCCCGATGCCATTGAACCACCACCCGATCTGACTGATGCCACCTCGCGTCTCGTGCGTGGCGTTATCAACCTCGAAAAGTCCGCACGCCTGGTGATGGTGCTCGACCCCGCTGAAGTGTTGACGCGAGCCGAACAAGGTTTGCTGGATACCTTTCAGGCTTTGGGAAAGAAGACGAATGCATGATCAAAGTCCTGGTCGTTGATGACTCCGCGCTAGTCCGTAAACTTTTCGGTCGCGTGCTGGGGGAAGAACAGGGTTTCAACGTCGCCTTCGCCCGCAATGGTCTTGAAGCGCTCGAGCAACTGGAATCCTTCCGGCCGGATGTCATTACACTCGACGTCAACATGCCGCAGATGGACGGACTGGAATGTCTCGACCGCATCATGTTGCAACGCCCCTGCCCTGTTGTCATGGTCTCCTCGCTCACTGCCGAAGGCGCCGATGCCACCTTCGATGCGCTGCGGTTGGGTGCGGTGGATTTTGTGTCGAAACCGAGTGGCGCTGTTTCGTTGCGTATCGATGAGTTCGCGCCTGCCCTGGTAGAAAAGGTGCGCACTGCTGCTGCTGCGAAGCTGCCTACAAGTCGTCGTCTGAAGGAACGCGTGCAGTTGAAGACCGCCGGCGTAGTGGCGCGCGCCAAGGCGCCCAAGCCGGTAACTCCGGAGATCCCGACAGAAGCATCCACCGGCGATGGCATCGTGCTGGTTGGAACGTCCACCGGCGGACCACCGGCGCTCGAGGCCTTGTTGATTCCGCTGCCCGCGACTTTCCCGTGGCCTATCGTTATCGCCCAGCACATGCCCGCCAGTTTCACCGGCACACTGGCTAAACGGCTCGATGGCATTTGCGCAGTGAAAGTGGTCGAAGTGTCGCAGCCAATGCCGTTACAGGCGGGCTGTGCCTATATCGGCAAAGGCGATGCCGATGTTGTGATCGCCCGCCGCGCTACCGGTCTCGTCGTAATGACGGTGTCGGCTCGCCAGAGTTATCTGTGGCACCCGAGCACTGACCGTCTGGTGCGTTCGGCGCTTGACGTAGTGCCCGCCAGCCAACTCATCGGCATTCTGATGACTGGCATGGGCAACGATGGCGCCGAGGCAATGACCGAGCTGCATGCGAACGGTGGCCAGACCATCGCCGAATCAGAAGAAACCGCCGTGGTGTGGGGAATGCCCGGCGAATTGGTGCGCGCCGGCGGCGCCACCTGGGTAGTACCGCTGCCAAAGATCGCCGATCAACTACAGAAACTGGTGCCAGCCCATGCCGCTAATCCGCAAGTCTGACAAAGACACCTCGAAGCCAGAATCCAAACCGGTTGATGTACTGGCCGCGTTGACCAAGGGCACACCCGACGAACGCTGGGCTGCAGCCCGCGCTGCCGCCCCGCTGGCTGGCGCAGTGGCTGCACTGGCTGCCGCCTTGTCGACAGAAACCGATGCACGCGTGCGTGAAGCAATGTTCACCAGCCTGACGCGCATTGGCACACCCGAGAGCGTAAGCGCCATCATTCCGTTGCTGCGTGTGGATGACGCCAACCTGCGCACCGGCGCACTTGATGCCCTGCGGGCAATGCCTGGCGCCGTGCGTGAATACCTCCCTGTGTTACTGAATGACGGCGATAGTGATGTCCGCAACCTGACTTGCGAAATTGTGCGTGGTCTCCCCGGCGAGGAAGCGACGACCATCCTGTGCGAGCTGTTGGCGCGCGAGCCTGAAGCGAATGTCTGTGCTGCCGCGATAGATGTGCTCGCCGAAGTGGGCGGCCCCACGGCGTTGCCTGCACTGGCGGCGTGCGCTGAGCGGTTCCCGAACACCTCCTTCCTCACATTTGCCATCAAGATCGCGCGCGATCGCCTTATGTCGCAGTCGCCGGATTCCCATGGCTGAATTCGCGGCACTGACAGAAGACGAATTCCGCAAACTCTGCGAGTTCCTCTACCGGCAGACCGGCATGGTCTTTACCGAAGCCAAGCGGTACTACGTCGAACGCCGTGTGGTCGATCGCATGATTGCCACGTCGTCCGATTCGTTTACCAACTACTTCATGCGGCTGCGCGCGAATTTGCTTGGCGAGATTGAACTGTTTGTTAACGCGTTCACCGTCAATGAAACCTACTTCAATCGCGAAGATCACCAGCTGGCCTGCCTTACTTCTGATTTGTTGCCACAGCGAATTCTTCATCGCAAAAAGAGCACTCCCATTCGCATCTGGTCGGTGCCCTGCTCCACCGGCGAAGAACCCTACTCGATCGCGATATGGCTGCTGGAAAACTGGGCGCTGGTCGACGAATACGAGATTGAGATTGTCGGTTCCGACATCGACACCGAAGTGCTGAATGCCGCGCGCACCGGCGTCTTCGGCAAGCGTGCGCTGATGAGGTTGTCGCCGCAGATAGTCGCGAAGTACTTCACGCCACTGGACAACGACCACTGGCAGATTCTCGACGATCTGCGGGAATCCGTGCGATTCAATGCGGTCAACATCGTTGAGCAGAGCGAGACCCAGCCGAACGGCAAGTTCGACATCATCTTCTGCCGCAATGTGCTGATCTACTTCGACGATGCCTCGCGCCGTGTGGCAGCAGAAAACCTTTATGAAAATCTGCTGCCGGGCGGTTTCATCTGCCTCGGTCATGCCGAGTCGATGAGCCGCATTTCATCGCTGTTTGACGTAGCCCGCTTTGCCGACGCGATCGTGTATCAACGCCCCATTCGAGAGGGAGACACTCATGGCAACTGACAAGAAAACCATTCTGGTCATTGACGATGCCAGCCTGGTGCGACTGTATTACCGCTCCATACTGGAGGCCGCGGGTTTTCACGTGGAGGAAGCGTTGAACGGGCTGGAGGCCCAGGAGAAGCTGCTGACGATTGCGGCCGACCTGTTGATCGTTGACGTCAACATGCCGCGGATGGACGGTCTCACATTCCTGACGGCGCTACGCCAGAAGGAACTGCCGATGTCAGCGATTCCTGCGCTGATAACCAGCTCGGAAGCGAAAGAGCAGGACTTCGATGCAGCCCGCCGCGCCGGCGCCAATTTCTATCTGGTCAAACCATTGAGCGACGAAACGCTGACTGAGTTTGCGACGATGCTGACGGGAGGTTCGCGATGAACGAGTTTATTGAACAGTTCATCATCGAATGCCATGAACTCATTGAACAAGCCACGGCCGCGCTGCTCACCCTTGAGAATTCGCCGCGAGACACCGAAGCACTTGATTCGTTGTTTCGCGCCTTCCACACACTGAAAGGCAGTGCTGCCATCATGGACTTTGTGGTGATGGAGCGACTGCTGCACACCTTCGAGAGTGCGCTGAGTGAGTTGAAGTCGAACCAGGGCACTGTCTCCAACGACCTGAATGGCGACTGCCTGGCCTGTCTTGATCTGATCGGCCGCTGGCTTGATGTATTGGAGAGTGCAGGCGAGCTGCCAGCGGATGCCGAGGCACAAGCCAACGCCCTGTTGACCCGTCTGAATCACGATTTTCAGCAGACTGATGACGCGAGCCAGCCGCAAGATCACGGAGCTCTTACACCAGAAGCCCATGAGGCGAGCGCGGCAAACACCACGCTGCCGCAAGTCGCCCGCGATCTGCTGACAGCACAAATTGCGCTATTGGACGAAGCGACTGCAGCCACCTTCATTGGGTGTGTGGCGTCGGCAGGCAATGCGGCATCCAATGTACTTGTCGCCTGCGGACTACCCGGCGTTGCCGAACTCGTGGCGCGCGCCACCGCAAAGAGTCTCACTGACAAAGATGCCGGCCCACTGCGAACAGAACTATTGCAGGCCCTGAGCGCCGCAGTAGAAACACCGCAGGCTGTTGCAGCAACTGCGCCGCGACCACCAAGCACAGTGCGAACATTGCGCATAGACGCCGACAAGGTCGAGCTGCTCGTGCGTCTTGTCGGCGAACTGACCATCATCAAGAACGCGCTTGGCCATGTGATCAATACAGCGCAGGCCGACGCCAATCCCATCGCCGGCACCTTGAAAGATCAACATGGCGTGCTCGACCGCATCACCAGTGAAGTACAACGCACAGTGGTGGGTATGCGCGTACTGCCGTTGCGCACCGTCCTGGGCCGCTTTCCCCCTGTGATGCGCGACATGGCAGCCAGCCTCGGCAAGCCGGCCAAACTGCTCATTGAGGGCGACGAGACCGAAGCCGACAAGGCCATCGTCGAAATGCTGTTTGAGCCGCTGCTGCATGTGGTGCGCAATGCCATGGACCATGGCATTGAGTCCGCCAGCGCGCGGGCCCAAAGCAACAAGCCGCCAGTCGCCACCATAGTCATGCGTGCTTACCGACAAGGTGATCGCGTGCTGATCGACGTCGTCGATGACGGCAAGGGCATCGACGTGGCGCGTATCCGGCAGGTGGCGACAGAACGTGGCGTAGTGACACCCGAGCGTCTGGCAGAGCTGACTGAAGCCGACATCATCGACCTGGTCTTTGCCCCGGGCTTTTCCACCGCTACCAAGGTCACCGAAATTTCGGGACGTGGCGTCGGCATGGATGCCGTTCGCACTTCAGTGGGTCGAGTGGGTGGCAGCGTCTCCATCGAAAGCCGTGCCGGCCAGGGCACTACGGTCCGCTTTTCACTCCCGTTCAGCGTCATGATGACGCAAGTCATGACGGTCGAGGCCGGCGGCCAGACCTTTGGCATCCCACTGGATGCAGTCATCGAGACGATCCGCGTGCCCGTCAATACGTTGATAGGGGTCGGCGCTGCCCATGCCATTGCCCACCGTAACCGCACGCTGCCAGTGTTTGAGCTGGCCAATCTGCTGCACGTACAATCACCCGCCGTCGCCAATGACGATGCGATCATTGTCATCACATCCTTCGCCGGCCAATGGGGCGGTATCCGGGTAGACCGCATTGGCGAGCGCATGGAAGTAATGCTCAAGCCACTGGAAGGCCTGCTGGGCGGTGTGCCAGGCATCACCGGCACCACAATAATGGGTGACGGGCGCGTGTTGCTGGTGTTGGACCTCGGCGAAATACTGCTGTGACAGGACCGGCTCCCTTCACAAATAGCCAACGGAAAGTGTAGGGTTTCCCCGAGCCAGTCTTGCTGATGCACTGTTGTACAATATTTATTTAGTTTGATATCTGCCCAATTTCGAGAGGACATCGTGAGCTCCAAAGTACTGATTGTCGATGACAGCAAGCTCGCCCGCATGGGGGTGATGAAGGTGCTGCGAGAACTTCACCCCGACTGGGAAAGCGTGGAAGCGTCCAACGCCGATGACGCCTTCAAACTCGTCAAACAAAGCCTGCCGGACTATGTGTTGATGGACTACAACATGCCCGGCAAGGACGGCATTGCGCTGGCGGCAGAACTGCATGAACTCGACGCGAACATGGGCATTGCCGTCATCTCTGCCAATCAACAGCTCGAAGTTATCAAGCGTGCGCGAGCAGCCGGCGCCATCTTCCTGCCAAAGCCGCTGACAGAAAAAGCATTGGCCGGTTTTTTTGCCATGACCGCTGAAGAACGGAACAGGACAGAGAAATGAGCAATGCCTCCCTGGGCCTGGATGACCTGGAACTTGATGCCCTGACCGAATTGGTCAATCTGGGCGTCAGTAACGCGGCCCTGAGCCTGCGCGAGATGGTCAGAGAGGAAGTCGCTCTTTCAGTGCCGGAAGTGTCAGTGGTGAGCCCGGATGAAGCCGTTTCGATCCTTGGAAGAACAGAGTCCAAACAACTGGTGGCGGTGCAGCAGTATTTCGAAGGCGAGATCAGTGGCCGCGCTTTGCTGATTTTCCCCGAGACGAAAAGTCTGGAACTGGTACGTGCAGTAGTGGGCGGCACTCCTTCGCTCGATGAAATTGCCGAACTCGAACACGAAGCACTCGCCGAGACCGGCAACGTGTTGCTGAATGGCTGCCTTGGCACCATAGCCAACAACCTGCAGCGCAGCCTGAAGATTTCCTTACCCGAAGTCATCTATGGTGAAAGCAGTGATTTTTTCAGTGCCACCGGAAAGCAACCCATCGGCGACAGTGTGCTCTTCATCTACATCAACTTTGCCGTCAGATGCGGCGACATCCAGGGCTACATAGCCATGCTGCTGGACATGCCGTCCCTGCTGGCACTCAAGCAACTGATCCGCAATTTCATAGAGCGCGTCGCCGGGGAGAATTCCCCATCCAAAGCAAATAATGGCTAACGATCTCACAGAAGAGTTTGCCATTCTCAATGCGATCAATGGTGGCGTGGTCGCTCTCGATCAGCAAGAACGCGTTGTGTACTGGAATGCCTGGATGGCATCTGCGACTGGTCATTCCGCTGCGCATGTGCACGGCAAATCACTAACCGCAATTTTCCCGGATCTCAACGCCAAACGACTGGAAAGCGCCGTCAAGGCCGCCATTACTTCCGGCGTTTCGACCGGCATCTCCCATGTGCTTAATGCGACACCGTTGCCGTTGTGCACGCAATCCGGCCGCACGCTTATACACGACATCACCGTGTCCCCTGTCGACCGACGTCCGCACGCTGCCTGTCTGCTGTTCATAACAGATGTCACGATGGCAACCCGTCGGGAACAGTATCTGCGCGATCAGCAAAAGGCCCGCTACAACGCCGTGGTGGAGAGTGCCTCCGATGTAATCATGACCATCGACAGTGCAGGTCTTGTGCAGATGGCGAATCCTGCGGCGGCGCTACAGTTCGGCTATACGATGGACGAACTGATGGGCAAGGACGCAGCCCTTCTGTTTGATGACAGCAGCGACTGGGCGTCCACCTGGCGCGCCACGCTTGATGCTGCGAACCCCTCGAAATCCCGCGAACTGATCGCTATCCGCAAAGACGGCTCGACCAGTTACGTCGAAGCCTCCGCCTCCCGCTGGAACATGGGCTCACACTCCGTAGTCACCGTTATCCTGCGCGACATCACGGAACGCCGCGCGATCAACGAAGCCCTGCGTGCCAGCGAGACCGCTGCCCGCACCTCGGCCGCCGCCCTGGCAGAGCTCAATCAAAGCCTTGAGAAGCACGTTGAACAACGCACGGCGCAGCTGATGAAGGCTGAAGAAGCCCTGCGTCAAAGCCAGAAGATGGAAGCCATCGGCCAGCTCACCGGCGGCATCGCGCATGACTTCAACAATCTGCTGCAAGGCATCACCGGCTCGCTGCATGTGTCGCAGAAGCTGGTGGCGCTCGGGCGCATCGGCGAGATCGATCGCTTCCTGAAAGCGGCCATCGATTCTGCCTACCGCGCAGCTTCGTTGACGCATCGCCTGCTCGCCTTTTCGCGTCAGCAACCCATCGACCCGCGTCCTCTCAACGAGAACGAATTGATCAGCTCCATGCAGGAGCTGCTGCGTCACACGATTGGCGAAACCGTGCAGATGAAATTCAACGCCGCCAGCGATCTGTGGTTGGTTCGGTGCGATGCCAACCAGCTGGAGAATGCCATCCTCAACCTCGCCATCAATGCGCGCGATGCAATGCCAGACGGCGGCACCCTGACCTTCGAAACCTTCAATGCCGTGCTGAATGGCGATGAAGCCGCTGCGCGTGAAGTGTTGCCTGGCGAGTATGTCTGTCTGCGCCTCGGTGACACCGGCGAGGGAATGACGGAAGAAGTGAAAGCCAAGGTGTTCGAGCCCTTCTTCACCACCAAGGCCATTGGCAAGGGCACCGGCCTCGGCCTTTCGATGATCTACGGTTTCGTCAAACAATCCGATGGCGGCATCCTGATCGACAGCGAAGTGGGTAAAGGCACCACCATTGAGATTTGTCTACCCCGCCATGACGGCCCAGCCGACGCGGAAGCGACCGATGACGCAGATCCGCAAGACAGCCGCGCTGATCGCGGCGAAGTGGTCTTGGTTGTCGAAGACGAAGGCATCGTGCGTGTACTTGTCGTCGAAGTGTTGAAGGAACTTGGCTATTACGCCCTGCAGGCGGAGAACGCTGCAGCCGCGGTAAAAATCCTGCAATCCACCCAACGCATCGATCTGCTGATTACCGACCTCGGTCTGCCCGACATGAGCGGTGATCAGGTCGCCAAAATTGGCAGAGCCAGCCGCAAGAATCTGAAAGTGCTGTTCATGACCGGCTACGCCGACAAAGCCGCCAGCCGCTCCTTCCTCGGAAAAGGCATGGAGATCATTACCAAGCCGTTCAACATGGATGTGATGGCGGCGAAGATCCGGGAAATTATTGAAGGGGCGTGAGGAATGCGATGAGCACGTCGGAAGCCAACAAGACGACTTTGCAACAGGCCAATGCCGCCATCGCGCGCGGCGACCATGAAGGATTCCTGTCTCACTGCACCGATGATACCGAGTGGAATTTCATCGGTGACCAGATCCTGAAGGGCAAGCAAGCCGTTCGCCAATGGATGACTAAAACCTACCTGGAACCGCCGAAATTCATGGTGACGAACATGATCGCCGAGGGTGATTTTGTGGCGGCTTATGGCGAGATCACTGTGAAGGATGCGCAGGGAGCAGAAACGCATTCTTCTTATTGCGACGTTTGGCGATTTCGGGATGGCAAGATGGTGGAGTTGAGGGCTTACGTAGTCACTTGATTGGCATTGCCGATCAAGCAACTTCCCTCACACAGAACGCCGGCGTCAGTTTGGGGTGCACCAGCTGCGTCTCCACCGGTTCATTCCGCAACACCGCCAATATCTGCGTTGGCTTGATC
>JAZKEH010000427.1:9969-10350 GCA_040387155.1 Pseudomonadota bacterium
GGGATGGCAAGATGGTGGAGTTGAGGGCTTACGTAGTTGAAAGCGAGACCAAATAGTTTTTTTAATCAGACCGATGCAGTCCAAGCCATTTCTGCACCAGCCTTACAGCGCTTGCAGGCAGATCACTCATGGGCGTCATGGCTCGATGCGAATAGTTTATTGAGTCACTCTTTCCAACGGACAATAGCGATAAGAAAAGAGACCGGTTCCCAGATAAGCATCCAAGACCTGGCACTCCGCCTCATCTACGATGAACTCTCCTATGGCAACACGCTCTTCGACCTCTCTAAAGGAGTAGACGTTTGGATCAAAAATGACTTGCACGCGCGCTCCTGGTTGAATTCTTTCCAATACGGCTTTGCGATATTCTTCGGGGTTAAG
>JAZKEH010000428.1:0-9106 GCA_040387155.1 Pseudomonadota bacterium
GACGTGCACTCCCACAGGTGCCTCCTCCACTCGGAACACCAAAGCTGCCACCCACGCCCGGCGCGCTCAGAAACACATCGGAATCGGACATAATTTGGGCCACACGACTGGAATCCCATTCCATGTCCTGCGGCACTACCGGCAGCGCCGCAAACAGCCACAAGGTATTCGTTCCACGGGTGATTTCCCACAGCGGCGGACCGGCGAGTTTGCCAGTGATTGTCACTGTCGGGATTTGCTGCTGCTGTCTGTCGTTCGATTGTGCAACTGCACCGCCACTGCCAAGGAAATCGACAAGCATCACCACTGCTACCAGTAAATATTTTTCCATAAGGCTCATCTGAGCAGGACCCTGTCGTGCTGGTTGAATGTAGAGGTATCCGAGACGATGATGCGATCACCTGGCGCAAGGCCTGACATGATCTGCGCATCAATGCTGGAAAGCTGGCCGTACTGCACTGCAATCTTCTCGGCGATGTCGCCTTCTGCATTCAGCCTGAACACTTCTGCTTCCTCGTTGTCACGCGCGAACACCGGTCGTTTGACGAACACAGTATTGTCGATATGCGAGATTTCGATGGTGGCTTCGATATTGAGGTCGGGCCGCACTTCCGGTGGCAGCGCACCGATCAGTTCTATGTCCACCAGCACTGCCCCATCCACCACGGCAGGATCTATCCTGGACACAACACCGTGGATGGCGCTGGTGCGCGTATCGACCAGCGCCTTCATGCCGGTCCTTATGGTGTTGACCTGCAGTTCGGGAATACGGATTTCCGCCCGCAGCTTGTCAGCCTGCGCAATGCGCGTGATGTTGTCACCGGGCCGGATGTTCTGCCCCACTTCCATGTGCATTTCCTGCACGATGCCATCGACTGGCGTATGCAACGAAAGGTGATCCACTTCCTGCTGCGCATTCGCCAGCGCCTCGGCCACCTGCTGCAGGCGCGCAATACGCGCCACGTTCTGCGCGTGCATCGCTTCCTGCTGTTTGACGACATACTGCTGTTGCGTCTCCCAGCGGTGTCGGTATTGCCCGACCGTGAGCACCGCGCGCTCCAGCTCAAGCCGTGAAATGATCTGCGGCCCCCTGCGCATCAATTCATCCTTGGCATCGAGGTCCATCTTTGCCAGCTGGTAATCGACTTCCGCATTCGCGACATCGGTCTGCAGTCCCATCAGCTGCACTTGATAATCGATCTCGCGTGCGTTGAGCTCTGCCTGCTGCGCGTCGTATTCGAGCTGGGCATCCTTCAGTTGCTGCATCAATCTGGCGTTGCTGAGCTGCACCAGCACGTCGCCGGAGCGGAGATGATTACCTGCCTTCACGCTCACTGTTTCCACCTGACCTTCGGCTTTCGCGACTACCCAGTACACGTCCTTGGCAGTGAGCTTGCCGTAGCCGCGTACCGAGACGGTCATGGGTCCTTGCTGTACAGCTTCGATGAGCAGCGAATCTTTCGCTGCGATGAAGCTGACGTTGCGGTAGCGGCTGATGAACGCGGCGACGGCAAGCAAGGCAAGTACACAGGCAATGAGGTACCAGTATTTCCGGTAGAGGGGCTGGTGTTGAGGGGCTATGACGATGTCCATGCCACTGCAATGCAGTTAGTGCGCCAATTTGTTAATTAGCTGATATGGCTGGAGTTTTAAAAAATGAGGGCTGCATGGGATTGGGTGGATTCCCAGGTTCGGGAATTGTTCGATTGGTTCGAAACGAATATGGGAAAAGCCGAAAGACAATCCATTTTATTTATTGCCAACTATTGCCATAATTCCCTCATCGTTGAGGAGGTCCGACTTATGTCCACTATGAATGTCTCTCTGCCAGATCAAATGAAGCAATGGATCGACAGCAAAATCGAAGAAGGTCAATACCACAATGTCAGCGAATACGTGCGCGCGCTGATTCGCAAGGACCAGGCAGAGCATGAAAAGCTGATCGCCTTCCGTGCGGCGATAACGCATGGGCGCACAAGCGGTGTGGATAAACGGGATTTCAAAACCGTGATCAAAAACGCGAAAAGCAAAGCCAGGAAACTTAGCGGACCGCTATGCGACAATTCTGGAAGAGCGCTTCGAACTACTCTGCACGAATCCCCTGCTGGGCCGGGTTGAACCCGCCGTCAATCCTGCTATCCGGCGCCTGGAATGCGAGAGCCATATCATTTTTTATGACGTAGCTTCTGCCCATCTGCTCATCGTAAGAATATTGCACGGCGCCACTGACTATCTCACGTGGTTGAAAGAATAGCGTCTTCCAATCAACACAATACCGGCACTTTACTGCAGAGCAGTGTGCAACCAGCCGCTTGGTTTTGCGAGATTCCGCATAGCTCAGTTGGTTAGATTAGCCCCCGGTCGCGCACTCCCGTGGCCGCAGGCAATGCATGACGGAGATGTAGGGGAACGTTAGGTTAGGCTTTCGGGCGTCAAGCCGGCAGAAATTCTGCAGTATGAATAGCCGCTACTGCTGCGTCACCGAATAGCCCTTCGCCTCAAGCCTCTCGAGCAGGTTACCCGGCCCCGTGAGGTGCAGGGCATCGACGATGATGAGCTCCGTCTCCGGCGTTTCGGCATAGTCGAGCAACTTCGGCAGCCACTGCGCGTCGCGCTCGGCCACAATCTGCCGGTACTCGGCCGAATCGGTGTTTAGACCGTATTCCCTCAGGTGCGCCAGTAGCGCCGTGCGGTCGCCATCCCGCCAGTGCTGCGAAGCTGCTTGCAGTTGCGTGACGTACGCGCCCGTACGAATGGATGCCAGCAAGCGCAGCAGGAAGGCTTCGGTTTCCGCCGGGGGAACGTCGCGCACCGTGCTGGTCGTTGCCAGCTTGCCAAGCGTTTCAGCACGTCTGGACTGCACCCAAAGGACGTCATCAGCACCGGCAGTGAAACCCGCTTTTGTTGCAACGCGGCTGAGGGCGTGTTCCTGAATCCACTGCGGTTTCAGCAGTGCGGCGGCAAACGAGTCCATAGAGAGCCAGGTCGCGACCTGCCGGAAACTGGCCAGTATCTCCGGCGCTAGCGTCTCGCGCAGGTAATTGGGATTGGCATGTGTGTAGAACCAGCCGTTATAAATTGGCTCGTACCAAAGCGGCTCCGCTTCGGCAACGTAGAGGTCCGCTGCGGCAGCCGCATCGCCAAAGGCTTTGGGCAGCGGCAGTTCCGACTTGTGGAGATGCTGCGGCGTGCCGCCGAGATACAGCACCTTGTCGCCATTGCTGACTTTCCACAAGTACGTCGGCCCTTCGCGCTCAAAGGTGGCGTCCTCGATCGTGAAGCGGTTGTCGGCCTGCCGTTGCAATCTGGCGGAGAAGACCTTGTCGCCCGAGCGCACCGCAGTATCCCGGTAGATACCGGAGTTCACGTCGAAGACTCCCGTGCAGTCCGCCTGTGCGGCCAGGGGTTCGGAGTGCGTCACGCGCAGGCGTCCGCCTTCATACGCCAGCGCTGCCTTGTAGTAACCGGCGTACTCGGCGTTTCTCAGCAGCCTGAGACAGGGAATGTTCACGACGCCGGTGACGCTGTCGAAGCGCGTGCTGCTGGAAAACGGCGGTGGCCGGCGTTCGGGTAACGCGGCATTGGCGCTGGCGATGCTATCCGACACATCGAGGGACACGCCGTAAGCGTTGAAACCGCGTACCCGATATTGGTAATGCGCCTCGTCATCGAGCTTTGCGTAAGCGCGATAGTTCGTCTGGGTTCGCGGGAGTCTCGCGATGGTCGTCCACGCCTCCTTGCCGGCGAGCGTACGTTCGACCATGAAGCCGTCCAGCGTGTCCAGGTTGCCGCCCGCGGACCAGGAAAGGAACACTTCGTTCCTGTACTGGTGAAACAGCGCGAGCGATCCAGGCTCGGGGCCGGCCTTGGGACCACGAGTGTCGTAGTACTGCATTTTCCCCAATGACTTGACCGCGCTGACACGTCCCGCTTCGTTCCTTGCATAGATACGGTAGTGGTACACGGGTCCGGATTCGATGTCACCGTCCTCATAAGACAGGTCATACGGGTTGCTTGTGACGATGGTGCTGATCACTTCCCAGTTTTCGCCATCCGATGAGCGCTCGATGATCTGCGTGTCATGGATGCCGTCGTTACAGCGCACGGCAATGCCTTCCTCTTCAGCCGCATTACGGAACTGCGACAGATAGCATGTGTTGGGAGTCCTGGGGGCTACCTCTGTCACGTGTGTCAGCTCAAGCTCGGCGGTATAGGTCCGGATGCGGGGCACGCCGCCAACCCGGGTGAGCACGACGACTTCATTGCGCTCTGGCAAAGTACCGATGAAGAACACCTCCTCATCGATGCGAAGTTGTTTCTTCGCCTGAAACTTTTCATCCCACAGCGTGACGATGCTCTTGAAAGCGATGCGACCCCCGATGTCGTATTCCAGCGTGTAGAGCCGTCCGCCGAGCCAGGCAGCGGGAAAGTCCGCAAACTCGCGTCCCAGGTTGGCTTTTACCTCGCCCGTATCGGCGTGAAACACAAGACCGCTGTTCATGAAGACAGACGGCGTGAGGGAATCGATTGCCGTGATGGCGTGAGTGCCGTCGTAGCGGATGGTGGCTCCGGGCGTAAGGGGCTGACCGTCGGCTGTAACGGGCACGTGGTGCAGCCTGGGAGTTCCATCGACTACACCAAAGGCATACACGCGATCGCGCTTGGCATCGTAGTAACCCTGCGTGCGGAACGCAGGGTTAGGGGCCACAGGGAATGTCGCAGGCGTACTGCCATCGATTGCGAACAGGCGCATGTTGCCGTCATAGGCCAGCACATAATCGCCCACCGCGATTGGCTCGACCGCTGCGACAAGGAGCCCGGAGGCGATGCGTTTTTGTTCGAAGCCGCTGGCCGGATCGAGATAGTAGACCTCGCCTGCGTTGTTCCAGGTGTAAATCCTGTCGGCACCGGGCGCATAGAGCAACTTCCATGTTGTTCTGTCCTGCAGGGGAAGCGACGCGAGGTAGCGCCGGTTGACCAGATCCCAGCGATGGATTGCGCGGTTATCACGATCCAGCATCAACAGAATGTTGTTTGCCAACACCACGTCTTCCGGCGTGAATTGAAAATTATCCGATGAAAAGGCCGCCGCATCGGCAGCGGAAGCCGGGCGAACGAGCGCGCACAACAGGATCAACAGGAAGAGCACGTACAAGTGCTGTTGGCGGAACGAAAGGAAAGACATGAGATACGCGGAGGATGGAATTCAATACGGCGCGAATCATAGAAGCCGAAGCCGTCATGAGCGTGTGCGGTCAATCACATGCGCAACACAACGGAGAATTTTCACAACCTGTACTCGATCGAAATATCACGAATAGGTAACAAACATGCATGCACGGACGTTCGCGTTTTTGTTGGGCAGCAGGTGGGACCCTCCTGCGCATCCATGCGCCGCGACATTCGTGAGTGTCTTGGTCAAACAGCAGAGCAGTTGGTGTTCCGCGACTTACTCTGAACCCGCTGAGCTATACCGCGGCTCAGCCTTGCCCAAGGGGCCAAACGCCGGCGGTGGCTTGCGATGCTTGGTCGCCACTTCATAAGCAGAGGCCGCCTTCAATACTGTTGGCTCGTCACCAGGTTCGCCTGACCAGAAATTTATGCTGAAAGGCATGGGCTCGCTCATTAACGATTGCTCCTTGCCGGTGACCAATGTGTAGCCCTTCTTGTCGTCGTTCAACACAAACCGGGGTTCGTACACGACCTGGTTAAAGCCGGCGGGAATCGTAACCTCGGCTACGCCCAGCAGATCCGTGATCGAAGGGCCAGCGGCGATGCGGCCATTGATCTCAGGTTCACGATCAATGCCAATTTTCCACTGCGGCACGCTCATGTTGGGATGCACGAACAGATCAATATCGTTCTCGCGCATGACCTTGATCATCGCCAGCCTGAATATGTATTGCATCTTGATGCGATCAATACCTTCGGTGGCGCGTATGTCCTGCACATTGCTGTGGCCGGCATTCAGCGCACCCACCGCTTGCGAGTTGGCGCGCCATTTGGAGTTGGCCGCATAGCTTGCCACATCGAACACGCGGGTATCGCCGCGTTCCATCAAGTACTTCGCCGCACTGAACGCAGTGCGATTGGCATTGTCCAGCCCGTCAATAATGCGGCGCATATTCAACTTCGGTGAGAGCGGCGCCTTGCCCAGCGCAAGTTGCACCAGGTAGTCGGTCGTTGTCACGTCGTAACCGGGCACGGCGAATTCCAGTGCATCGCCTTCCATTTGGAAAAAGTACTCAGGCGCATTGAACGCAATCACCTCGGCAAATGCGTCCGAGAACGTGTATTCCATGTTGGGCACGGAGGGGTCATCTGTCGGGAACAGTGGGTCCACCGACTCCACGATCTCTGCGCCCAGTTGATCGCGCAGCACGGCTTTGAATTCCTCATCGACGCGCCTGCTGATCGCCGCGTCGTTGGGCACGTGCTCGACCATGTACTCACGCACGATGCCGATACGCATGCCTTGCAGCGGCTTGGGATTGCTTGCCAGTTGCGCTTCGTCCACCACAAACGTTGCGAACGGCTCTTCCGATATCAACGCGTCAGGAATCGCCGTAAACATGTCTTTGGAATCGAAGTAACCCTGCTGCGGGTTCCTGATGGCATCGATGACGCGCGCAGAATCACCGATGGTTTTGCATATCGCACCAGGTCGGTGGTTGATGAACTGCGCGGTCATGCTGCCGTCTTCCGAGGTCAGCCCCTTGGTCGTCACCAGACTGGGTGCGGCATTCTGTGCTGCAGGCTCACGGCATGACCCGCCAGTCGTTTCACAAATGGCGCAGGTTGTAAGGTTGGCAGACACCGAAACGCCCGCACCGCCGCTCGACGGTCCCGCTGAGCGTGTGGTGTCGTAGGGATTGCACACATGGCCAGCCCAACTGCTTCTGATAGAACCACCACCACCGACAAAGTTTGCCGTGCGTGCGTTGGGTCCATCGCCGTTAAAGTTGGCTTCTGCTGCCACCGTGACAGCAAGAATGATCGCGCCTTTATCGCGTAATTCCGCCACTGCGGTGGAATCATCGGGTGGCGCATCCATGGCGAAATTCACATCATTACCGCCGGTGGAGCGCATGTCTTTTACGTCATACCAGTCTTTCACTGAAATAGTCGCGCAATACATCGGCAGCGCGGCCAGGTTCGGCGACTTGCCGTACTGGGCGTCCAACTCTGCCGCGCGTTCCAGCGCATCCGGGTACTGACGAAACTTCTCACATACCGCTGGCGCACCGACCGGCAGCGGTCCGGTCGAAGGATGGGCATCGAACGCACCTTTACACGTTACCGAGCGCTCGCCGCGAATGTTGATCGACTCCAGCGCATTGACCTGGCCTGCATTGGGGATGCCCGTCACCATGCCGTATTGCTGCATGACACTGGGGTCTGAGACAGTGGGTTCCATCCTGCCGAGATCGAGCGCCAAGCCCTTGTACTGATCGATATCGGGGAGGAACGTGGACGCAGCAACAGTATTCAGCGGATAGGTACGCGGCGTACCGAAGCGAACAGGCCCTGTGGCAGCAGCGATAGGCGCGCCATCTTCAGTGACGAGCGCTGTGCATACACCATTGTAGGCTTTGGCCCGGTCGATATAGGCCTGGACCACACCCTGACACGTGGTGGCGCCGCTCTGGATGGCTTGCTGAATGTCATCGATGCCGGCTTCGTACACATTAAACTCGTCGGCGGCGTTAACCATAGCCGGTGAGAGGAACACTGTAAGTAATACGCTGGCCGAGAGGTTCTTCATCGTGCTGTGTTTCGTGGACATGGCGATTCTCCGAAATGAGTGGTCCCGCTCAGAATTGCGTTCTGATACCGAACCGCAGTTCACGGCCCAGGATGTCGTAGTAGGTTGGATTCGATGCAGGGTCCACCGGGTTGGCGCCGTAGCGGGGAAAGATCTCAGGGTCTTTGTCCATGAGATTCTGGACAACCAGAAATATCTCCGCTTCATCGGTGTTGAAGATGTCGTTGAGCGTGTAGCTCATCGACAGATCAAAGAATACGGCACCGTCAATATGGTTGTTGTCGATGGTCCGGTTGAACGTGGTGGAGACCGGGCAGCCCGTGGTGCATTCAACAAAGGTTGGGTCAATGAGACCGGAGCTGATCCCGCGTCCGGTCAGACTGAGACGTGCATTGTCGAGCCGGTAGCTGCCGGTCATCGTGTATTTCCAGTTCGGTGGTCCGTTGCCATTTGAGCCGACACTGTCCACCGCAACAGGTCTGTCTCCCGTATCGACAGAGGCCTCAAGGTAATGCGTTGCCAGTGCACGGAACTCTATGTCACCTGGCAAGCTGGACATCAAATCACTCGCGGCAAACCGGTAGCTGGCTTCGATATCGATACCGCGGTTGGTTTCGAGAACGTAGTTAACCGGCTGGATCAGGATATGTTTAAGGGTGCCATCGGGGTTACGTGCCAACGACGGACAAAACACGGTTTCGCCGCCAAAGCAGCGATCGATAGTCGCCTGCGCGCCTACCGAACCAATGGAGTCTTCAATGTCGATGTCGTAGTAATCGACTGATGCACTGAAACCCTCGAGCAGGCTGGACGTATACACCGCACCTATACCTGTTGAATCGGCCACTTCGGGTCGCAGCGCCGCATTGCCAACAGTCAAGGTGTTGGCCGTGCTGGCGGCGCCGCCGAGGAACGGGTCGATTACCTGGTTGCCGGCAAACAGCGTGGTAGCAAACAGTTCACGCCGGCTTGGCGAGCGAATGTCATGCGACAGGTAGCCTCGGAACGACACGTCGTTGTGTGGCTGGAAGGTCAGGCCGGTTTTCCAGGTGGTGACCTTGCCAGAGGTGCTGTAATTGGACCTGCGTACCGCCGCATTGAATTCAGTCGGCATTGCGTTAAACAACGGGATGACGGTCTCGGCAAAGGCATCGGTTACATCGTACTTGCCGAATATGGGAGCCTGGTTGCCGAACGTTGACTCGTTACGGGCGTTACTAAGGCTTTCAATACCATTGCCGTCTTCAATCCTGTGTTCAAGACCCATTGCCAGCGAGACTTCGCCGGCCGGCACCTCGAACGCAGAGCCGCTGATCTTGCCGGAGATCACCTTCTGGTAGT
>JAZKEH010000428.1:9116-9434 GCA_040387155.1 Pseudomonadota bacterium
GGGCACGCAACCGTTGGTCGGCACGGTCAGTGTCGAGCGGCAGACGATTTTGCCGGTCGAGTCGCGGACAGCATCGATGCCGAGGGCGTAAGGGGTTTTCAGACTGTCCCAGAACTGCTTGGTATTGATTGAACGGCCATATTCAAAATAGCCGCTGTAGGTCCAGTCGTTACCCAACATCCGGAATTTGCCGTCAACGCCCAGTACTGAACGCTCCAGTTCCACGTTGTTCTTTGAGCGGATGGTACCGAGATCGTCGTTGTACGTGCCGAAGGAAAGCGTAGTGAGGTTGCGGGCTATCATTTCGCTGCGCACAGA
>JAZKEH010000429.1:0-2607 GCA_040387155.1 Pseudomonadota bacterium
CAGGGCGGGCAGGGTCGTGTGATGGGTTTCCGCATCGATGATGCCGGGGGCGTGATGAAGGGTGCGTTGATGACGACGCAGACGTCCCGCTCCCACCTGTTCTGGCGCAGTCTCGGTGCCGTGCTCGCTCTCTTCGTTGCGCTGCCGATCGCGGTGCTGTTCCTGCAGTGGGGCACGTTGGGCAGTGGCGAGCAGCAGATCTGGCAACACTTGTTCGATACCAAGATGGACCGCCTTGCGCTGAATACCGCGGTGTTGCTGCTCGGCGTCACCGTCGGCGTGGTCCTGCTGGGTGTCAGTCTGGCGGCGCTGGTCAGCCTGTGCGAATTCCCCGGCCGCCGTTGGTTTGAGTGGGCGCTGCTGTTGCCGCTGGCTATCCCTGGCTATGTGATGGCCTTTGTCTTTCTCGGCGTCTTCAATTTCGCCGGTCCGGTCCAGACCGCGCTGCGGCAATGGTTTGGCAGCAGCGCCTGGTTCCCCGACGTCCAGAGTCCGGGCTTTGTTATCGTCGTGCTGACACTGGTGCTCTACCCCTATGTCTACCTGCTGGCACGCACCGCCTTCCTGACGCAGGGGCGCAATCTGATTGATGCAGCACGTACGCTTGGGCTGTCGGCGACGGCTGCCTTTGTCAAAGTGGTACTCCCGGTCGCACGCCCTGCTATCGTCGGCGGCGTGGCGCTCGTCATGATGGAAACCCTCGCGGACTTCGGCGCCGTCAAGGTCTTCAACTATGACACGTTTACCACGGCGATCTACGACGCCTGGTCCGGGTTGTTCAACCTGCCGGTCGCCGCCCAGCTGGCAACACTGCTGCTGGTGTTCGTGCTGATCACGTTGGTACTGGAACATTACAGCCGTCAGGGCGCACGTTATGGTCGTGACGAACGCAGTCGCGATGTGCAGCGCTATCAATTGTATGGCGGCAGGGCCGTGTTGGCGGTGATTGGCTGTAGCCTGGTAGTCGGCATTGCCTTCGTGTTGCCGGTTGGACAATTGGTGCTATGGGTGGTGGAAACCGGCGCCGGCGAATACGACACCCGCTACCCGGAGTTCCTCGGCCATACGCTGGGCCTGGCGACCATGGCTGCCGCGCTCGCCGTCGCGCTCGCGTTGTTGCTGAGTCTGTTACAACGTTTGCCGGGTTCGAAACCAGTGTTGCGGTTGCAGCGGCTGTGCACACGTTTCGCGACACTGGGTTATGCGCTGCCGGGTTCTGTATTGGCCGTTGGTATTCTGCTGGTATTCCGCGGCATTGAAGAAGTGCTGGGAATTACGTTACTCGGCACCGTCATCGCATTGTTGCTGGCCTATCTGACGCGATTCCTCGCAGTGGCGCATACCCCGGTAGATAACGCGCTTGAACGGGTACGCCCATCCCTGATCGAAGCAGCCCGCACGCTTGGTATCAGTGGGCCAGCATTATTGCGACAAGTCTATGTGCCCTTGCTATGGCCGGGACTGATGACGGCCGCCTTGATGGTGTTCGTCGATGTCATGAAGGAAATGCCGGCCACGTTGATCCTGCGATCGTTTGGCTGGGAAACTCTGGCCATGCGCGTGTTCCAGATGACCAACGAAGGCCAGTGGGAGCGCGCCGCCTTGCCGGCCTTGACGCTGTTGCTCGCCGGTTTATTGCCCGTCATTTTGCTGTTGAAAAATGCCGTGCGCAGAAATGCCAGGACTGTCTAGTTCCCCACTATTTCAGCCATTTTCGAAAGCGTTCGCCGGGACCGGTACTTGCCTTGCACCGCCTCCCCCTCTTCCCTATGATGCAAGACATGTCATTTTGGAGGGGTTAACCCGCATTACACGATGAGTGCTGCACCCAAAGAACTTTATTACACCGCTGCACATGCCTGGCTGCTGTTGGATGATGACGACAACGCTCGCGTTGGCATCACCGAATTTGCCCAGAGTGAACTGGGCGATATCGTGTTTGTCGAATTGCCTGAAGTCGCGCGCGCGGTAACAGCAGCAGAAGACGTCAGTGTGGTGGAGTCAGTGAAAACGGCTTCCGACATACCCACACCGGTGTCAGGCGTTATTCTGGCGGTGAATGAAGCACTACGCACGAATCCTGAACTCATCAACACTTCTCCCTATGACAAGGGTTGGATTTTTAAAATCCGCATCAGTAACAAGGGTGAGCTGGCCGATTTGATTACTGCCAGCGACTACGCAGACAACTACAGCAAGTAACGCCGGCTAGAGCTGACGTCCTTGCGAACGTACTGTGTACCACCACTCAGGTCATGATGGCCTGAACAACGCTGGTTGATTAAACGTGATTGATACTGACGGTTACAGGCCCAACGTCGGGCTGATTATCTGCAACGGCATCGGCAAACTGCTGTGGGCAAAACGCGTGGGCCAGGAGGCCTGGCAGTTTCCCCAGGGCGGTATCCAGCGGCATGAAACGCCGGAAGCGGCGATGTTGCGCGAATTGAATGAAGAAGTGGGATTGGAGCCGGCCGATGTCAGCATCCAGGGCGCGGGCTACCGGCTGTGGCGCGAGGTCGGCAGCTTCGCCGGGGCCGGGCCGGACGACCGGGTGTATCTGGTGGACCGGGCCAGCGGGACGGTGACGTTCGGCCCGAGCACGGG
>JAZKEH010000429.1:2617-7012 GCA_040387155.1 Pseudomonadota bacterium
CGAACCTGCTCACCCGCGCTGCCCATTGGCAGCATTGCCGCCGCATCTGGTGCGTCACAAGTCCAATCCGGTTTGCATAGGCCAGAAGCAATTGTGGTTCCTGCTGCAGCTTGTGGGCGACGGCGACAAAATCCGTTTCGACCGCTGCAACAAACCCGAGTTCGATGCGGTACGCTGGATCGATTACTGGACTGCCGCCGACGAAGTCGTGGCATTCAAACGCGACGTCTATCGCAAGGCGCTGCAGGAACTGGAAACAACCTATCGCCGCCAACTGGAACTAAACGCTCCCGTGGCGAACTAAAGATGAGATCGTGCCAGACAGAGGCTGGCTTGATCTTAAAACAACAACACGCAATTCCCAGAAGCACTTCATAAAAACAACCAGGAAGCCCCATGCTGGAAACCCTGCATAGCATCATGTCGGAAGTGAACGGCGCGCGCGATCTCGCGACGACGCTCGACATTCTCGTCAGGCGTGTGCAACAGGCTCTGGTGACGCGGGTGTGCTCGGTCTATCTGCTTGATCGCAGCATCGGTCGTTATGTCTTGATGGCCAGCAAGGGGCTTGATCCCGCGGCCGTCGGTCGCGTCAGTCTGTCGCCGCAGGAAGGTCTGGTTGGTCTGGTGGCGCAGCGCGCCGAAACCGTCAACCTCGAAAACGCCAGCGCGCATCCCCGCTATCACTACATCCCGGAAACGCGCGAAGAAGAATACGAATCCTTTCTTGGCGTGCCGGTAATCCATCACGCACAAGTGCTGGGTGTTCTGGTTGTGCAGCAGCGCGAAATCCGCAAGTTCAGCGCCGAAGACGAAGCGTTTCTGATTACGTTGTCGGCGCAACTGGCGCCGGTTATTGCGCTGGCAGAATCCAAAGGCGTCGTACGCGGCCTGACGCCCTCTGGCAAACAAACCAGCGATCCCTATTTCGACGGCGTTCCGGGCGCTCCCGGTGTTGTTATCGCACAGGGCGTCACCGTGTTTCCGCCGGCCGATCTTTCTGCCATTCCCATGCGCACCTGTCTCGATATCAAGGCCGAGATCCGCTTCTTCAACGGCTGTCTCGAAGCAGTGCGCGAAGACATCAACGAACTGAAGATCAAGATCAAGAGCCAGCTGAGACCGGAAGAGCGCGAACTGTTCGATGCCTACCTGCACATGCTGAGTGACAACGCGCTCGGTGCTGAAGTCGTTGCGCTGATCCAGCAAGGCAACTGGGCGCAAGGCGCGCTGGCGCAAGTGGCGCAGCAGCACATCAATAACTTCGCCAGCATCAACGATGACTACTTGCGTGAGCGCGCCACCGACATCAAGGATCTGTGTTCGCGTGTGCTGTATTACCTGCAGGAAAAGCAAAAGAAGAATCGCACCTATCCACCGCGTTGCATTCTGTTGTGCGAAGAACTATCAGCTGCCATGTTGGCCGATGTGCCCAAAGGTCAATTGGTTGGCGTGGTGTCAGCCGAAGGCTCTGCCCATTCACATGTCGCTATTCTTGCGCGTGCGATGGGATTGCCCGCTGTCATGGGCGTCAACAATTTCCCGTTCGCGGAACTTGATGGCCAGGAACTGATTCTTGATGGTCACAACGGTCGTGTCTACACCAACCCCTCGGACATCCTGCGCGCGCGCTACCTGGAAATCGTGCGGGAAGAAGTTCAATTGTCCGAAGGATTGGAAGCGCTCAAGGATCTGCCTTGCGAAACCACGGACGGCCATCGCGTACAGCTGTGGGTGAATACCGGCCTGCTGACCGACGTACTGCGCTCACGCGAACGTGGCGCCGAAGGCATCGGCCTGTTCCGCACCGAAGTGCCCTTCATGCTGCGCGAAAGTTTTCCCACCGAAACCGAGCAAACCGATATCTATCGCGAGCAGCTGCAAGCCTTCCATCCGAAGATGGTGACGATGCGCACGCTCGACATCGGTGGCGACAAGCCGTTGCCCTATTTCCCGATTGAAGAAGACAACCCCTTCCTGGGCTGGCGCGGCATTCGTGTCAGCATGGATCATCCTGAACTGTTTCTCGGCCAGGTGCGCGCCATGTTGCGGGCCAGCGTGGGGTTCAACAACCTACAGATCCTGCTGCCGATGATCAGCCAGATTGGCGAGATCGATACCTCGACGATGCTGATCCGCCGCGCCTATCGCGAGCTGTTTGAAGAAGGCCATCAGCTGCAGATGCCACCGATTGGAGTCATGATCGAAGTGCCAGCGATGGCGTGGCAAGTCGAAGAAATCGTCAAGCGTTGCGATTTTGTGTCAGTTGGCAGTAATGACCTGACGCAATACATGCTGGCAGTGGATCGCAACAACCCACGCGTCACCAATCTGTTTTCAAATCTGCATCCAGCGGTATTGCGTGTCTTGAACAAGATAGCGCAAGAAGTGAATGCTGCCGGCAAGAAGCTGAGTATCTGCGGCGAGATGGCCGGCAACCCGGCAGCGTCGGTGCTGCTGATGGCGATGGGCTTTCACATCCTGTCGATGAACGCGACCAACCTGCTCAAGGTGAAGTCGATGATTCGCGACATCAGTCTGGAACAGGCGAAGGACCTGCTGCAACGTGCGCTCATGCAAGAAGACACCGAAGCGGTGAAAAGCATGATGGAGCGTGAACTGAACGAAGCGGGCGTCGGCCGCATTCTGCGCGCGGTGAGGGAAGGTCAAGAGTGATTGTATTGCCTGAAATCGATCCGGTTGCCATTGCGCTCGGTCCACTCAAGATCCGCTGGTACGCCCTCACCTATCTGTTCGGCTTTGCCATGGTCTGGCTGCTTGGCTGTCGTCGTGCCGACAAGCCGGGCTCGGGCTGGACTCGCCAGCAACTGCTCGACCTGATTACCAATGGCATGCTCGGTGTCATCCTCGGTGGTCGCCTCGGCTACATCCTGTTCTACGATCTCGATGCCTACATCGCAGAACCGATGCGCATGATCAGATTGTGGGAAGGCGGCATGTCCTTTCACGGTGGACTGGTCGGCGTCATCATTGCGGTCACGCTGACGGCGCGCTTCATGGGCAAGAACATGATGGACGTGCTCGACTTCGTGGCGCCGCTGACTCCACCGGGACTTGGCGCCGGTCGTCTCGGCAACTTCATCAATGGTGAACTGTTTGGCCGCACAACCGATGTGCCGTGGGCCATGGTGTTTCCGCAAGACCCTGACCGGCTGCCACGCCATCCTTCGCAGCTCTATCAGTTGGCGCTGGAAGGGTTCGTGCTATTTGCCTTGCTGTGGTGGTATTCAAGCAAGCCGCGACCGCGCTTCGCTGTCAGCGGCCTGTTCATGATCGGTTATGGTCTGCAACGTTTCATCGTTGAATTCTTCCGCCAGCCGGATGAGAAACTGAATTTCGTCATGTTCGACTGGATGACGCGTGGTCAGCAGTTGTCGTTACCAATGATAGCGATTGGTGTTGCAATCATGGTGTGGGCTTATCGCAACGACCCCTCTGCATCGAAAGCGAGGATCATCTGATGCAACAATATCTAGATCTGATGCGTCACATTCTCGCCGAAGGTGTTCGCAAGGAAGATCGTACCGGTACCGGCACGCTGTCGGTGTTTGGTCACCAGATGCGTTTCAATCTGGCTGACGGCTTTCCGTTGGTGACGACAAAGAAGCTGCATCTGCGCTCCATCATTCATGAGCTGCTGTGGTTTCTCAGCGGCGACACCAATATCAAATACCTGAAAGACAACGGCGTCACGATCTGGGACGAATGGGCTGACGCGAACGGCGATCTCGGCCCGGTCTATGGCCGCCAGTGGCGTGCCTGGCCCGGCAAGGATGGCACCACGATCGACCAGATCAGCAAGGTGATGCACAGCATCAAGCACAATCCGGATTCACGCCGTCATATGGTCGTCGCGTATAACCCGACCTATATTGATGAAATGGCGCTGCCACCCTGTCACTCGCTGTTCCAGTTCTACGTCGCCAACGGCAAGTTGTCGTGTCAGTTGTATCAACGTTCTGCTGACACCTTTCTTGGCGTGCCTTTCAATATCGCATCCTATGCGCTGCTCGTGCATTTGATCGCGCACCAGTGCGATCTCGCTGTCGGCGATTTCATCTGGACCGGCGGCGATACGCATCTGTATGCAAATCATCTTGAACAGGTAAAAACGCAGCTTGCGCGCCAGCCTTATCCGTTGCCGCAGCTCAACATCAAGCGCAAGCCCGCGACCATTTTCGATTACAAGTTTGAAGACCTTGAGATCGTGAACTATCAAAGTCATCCGTCGATATCCGCCCCGATAGCTGTGTAGTTTCGCGTGTCGCACACATACAACGCCACCAGTCCCATCAAGAGGAAGCGTTCCATGAAGAAAATCAGCAAAGCGTTTCAACGTCGCGACTTCATGCAAGCCACCATGGCTGGCGCCGC
>JAZKEH010000429.1:7022-7765 GCA_040387155.1 Pseudomonadota bacterium
CCGCAGCTCAACATCAAACGCAAGCCCGCGAGTATTTTCGATTACAAGTTTGAAGACCTTGAAATCGTAAACTACCAAAGTCATCCGTCGATATCTGCGCCGATAGCTGTGTAATTCCCCTTGCCGCGCAACACAACGCCAACAGTGAGTCCCATCAAGAGGAAGCGTCCCATGAAGAAAAACAATACAACACTTGATCGTCGCGACTTCATGCAGGCCACAGTCGCTGGCGCTGCGCTGCTGGGCCTCGGCGTGCCCGCTTCGTTGTTGGCGCAAGATCAGCGGCTGGCTAAACCGGGTGCCACTGTAAGGACCACTGATGGTTCGGTGCGCGGCCTCGTACGCGAAGACATCCAGCAATTCTGGGATCTGCCTTACGGTGCCTCTACCGCCGGTGCCAATCGCTTCATGCCGCCACAACCCGTCGAGCAGTGGACTGGCGTACGCGATCATTTCACTGTGGGTACGCGTAGCTACCAGCAGCCAGGCGTGGGTGAGCCGGCGCCAGTCGTGTTGGCGATGAATCGCCTGGAAACCGAAAGTGAAGATTGCCTGCGGCTTAATGTGTTTACGCCTGGCGCCGACAACAAGGCCAGACCAGTCATGGTGTGGATGCACGGTGGTGGCTTTGCTTCTGGCTCTGGCAACTATCTGATCTACGACGGCACCCTGCTGGCAAAGAAAGAAGAGGTAGTAGTGGTATCCGTAACCCATCGCCTGAACCTGTTCGGCTTCCTGCATCT
>JAZKEH010000430.1:0-2397 GCA_040387155.1 Pseudomonadota bacterium
CGCCATTGCTGCAGGCGACGGCCTTTCACTCGCGCTGCGCGACGATGGCACGGTGTGGGCCATCGGCATGACCGGCTACAACAGCATGACCTCGCGCACCGTTGCCCCGGTGCCCATGCAGGTCGCAGGACTTACCAACGTGCGCGCCATCGGTGTCGGCTTCTCGCATCGCATCGCCATCCTCGCCGATGGCAGCGTCTACACCTGGGGCATGAACGACGTCGGCCAGCTCGGCAACGGCCAGAGCGGCAACTTCTCCAACACACCGTCCCGCGTACCTGTGTCCGACGGCGTCACCCTCACACTGAAAACACCAGCGCCATCGAAGACGGACGTAGACCGCCTGTTCAACTGGGCCGAATCCGTCTATCCGCACATGTTCCCGGTGCACGTCGCCTCCACCTGGATCAGCGGCTACTACGCGCGTTGCTATTCAACAGGTCTTTGCGTTGGCGAAGGCAATGGCAGGGCGTATCTCTACAACGGCACTATCCGCGATGTCGGCGGCGTTGAAGCAATGTTGAACGCGCACGCCATTCCGGCAGGGTTCTAGGCACTCGCCGGCATCGCCGCCGGATCAAACCACATCGCTCCCCAAATATGGCCGTCGGGATCTGCCATGTCGCGGCCATACATGGTGCCGTGATCCTGCACCGGATTGATGTCGGCAGTGCCGCCATTGGCGGCTGCCGCGTCGTTCATGGCGTCCACTGCTTCGCGGCTTTCACAAGTAACGGAAAGCCCCACTTCGCTTGAGGTGGGTGGCGGAATGGGGCGCGTCGTGAAGGTGCGCCACTTTTCGTGCGTAAGCAGCATCACATTGATCGTCTCGCTCCACACCATGAAGGCATTGGTGTCATCCGAAAACATCGTGCTGTGGGTAAAGCCGAGCGCCTTGTAGAAGGCAGTCGACCTGGCCAGATCGGTAACGGGCAGGCTGATGAAAATCGCTTTGGACATGGTGTTTCTCCTGTTGGAGCCGGGAACTGCCCCGGCTTACTTGCTAGACGAACGGCAAAGGCTGAAATCGACAACACGCTGTGGGTGGGAGTAATGTGAAGCTGCGCACGGAAGCTGCTGCTCCACCACAGGTTTATAAAAGCAGGGCAAAGGTCGTAATTACTCCTGATCTTCGCCCACAAAATTCAGGGAAGTACTCCCGGAAAACCGCCCATGAATAGCTCTGTGCTGTCCCCAACTGCTTCGTTGGTGTCCATTGGACGCTGGCAGTTCAGTGCCCCGCTGGTGCTGGCTATTGCGCTGACGCTGCTGATGGTCGGCATCCTGTCGCTGTCGGACAGCGTGCTGTTCTCCAGCCAGCCCGACTTCCTCACGTTCCACAACCTGTTCGAATTGCTGTCCATCGCAGTGGCGATGATGGTCTTCCTGTTGGTTACCAGTCTGCCAAAAGCACGGCTCGACTGGCACCTCGTCATGCTCGGCTGCGGCTTCTTCGTGGTGGGCCTCAGCGATTTTGGTCACACGATGACCTATCCGGGCATGTCCAGTTTCGTGACGGATGGCACCAATGCCGCCATCGCGTTCCGCTTGTATGCGCGCTACCTGCTGGCGCTGATGCTGCTCGCGCTGTTTCTGCCTGGTGGCCGCTGCAGTAACAGCAGGTACTGGCTGCTACTGGGAGCAGTACTTGGACTGACAGTGGTGGGCTGGGTGTTGGGCGTGGAGCAGCCGGCATGGGTCGCGCCGCTGTATGCGCCCGGCGTTGGTATTACCACGCCGAAGATCGTCGGCGAATACGTACTGATCGGGCTTTACGCCATCTCGGCGGTGCTGCTGGCCCGGCGCGCCCGCCGCACGCAGGACCAACGCGACTCACTGCTGGCCGCAGCCGCCTGGACCATGGCGCTATCGGAAGTTTTCTTCCTCACGTATACCAACGTCACCGGCCTGTTTAATTTGATGGGCCACATCTACAAACTCGCCGGCTATTACCTCGTCTATCAAGCCCTGTTCACCGCTGGCGTCAAAGCGCCTTACCAGGAACTGGCGCAGCAACGCTCGTGGGCACAAAGCCTGCTCGCGTCGTTGCCCGAGCCGGTATGGCTGAAAGACCCACAAGGCAACTACCTGTCATCCAACAACGCATTCAAGGATCTGTGCGGACGTGATCCCGCCGACGTGGTTGGCAAGACCGACTACGACCTGTTCAGCCGCGAACACGCGGATTTGTTCCGTCACTTCGACCAGCGCGCACTCGCCAGTAGCACTGTCCGCATCAATGAGGAATGGGTCGACACCGTCAGCAAGGGCAAGCGCCTGTACAACACATCGAAAATCGCCGTGCGTCTGCAAGACGGTACTGTGCTCGGCGTATTGGGCGTGGCCTACGACATCACCGACCGCACCCGCATGGAAGCGCAGCTGCGCCAATCGCAG
>JAZKEH010000431.1:0-1175 GCA_040387155.1 Pseudomonadota bacterium
CGGCCCCCATGCATCGTTCTGCTGGAGGGCGCCGACAACCCGAAAGATCAACCGGGTCGACTCCCCATGGCCCTGATCGCCCAGTCCTATGTGATCGACGGGTTCGACGTGTGCGATGCCGACAACCCCAACACCAAGGCACACATGATCATTCGCGACTTGAAGCGGGCGATCTTCTCTGATGGGACAACCCTAGGTGGCGCAGTGCGCGTGGTCACATATGACGGGCGAGATATTGGCCCGCGCGCCGACGGCGTGGCCTTGGTTCAGGCCCGAATCATGATCAGCGTCGAGTACGTCGAGACACTTAGCAATCCGTAAGCGAAATTGAGCCGCAGCGCAAAAATTGCGCAAAACTTGAAACTACCTCCGTCTAACCCCCGCCGTTGTGCGGCTAATTGAAGGAGTATTTTCATGTCAGAAGCACGCGGTTTTGTCGGCAAGGGCGACGTATACATCAACCGTATTGAGAACGGTGTCGCCTTGGGCCTGGCGGGTCCTTATTACGCGAACAAATTTGAGGTCAAACCCAAGGTCAAGAAGTTGGAGTTGACCAGCAAGGGTAAGAAGACATACGGCCAGGTGCTGGAAACCGTATCGGTCCAGGAGCCTGCTGAATTCACGTTGGAACTCAGTGAAGTCAACAAAGAATCCATGGTGCTCGCACTGCTGGGCACCACAGCTGCCGTCACCCAGACAGGGGGCACGCTCACTGCCGAAGCGATCATTGCCAAGTTAGGCAAGTGGGTTCCGCTGTCGAAAGGTTCACTGACCGGTGTGCAGACCGTCACCCACACGTCCGGCTCGCCGACATACACGCTGGGAACTGACTACGAAGTCAACGAAGCCTTGGGTTGGATCAAGGCCATTGACGGCGGTGCCATTGATGCTGACGAGTCGATCAAGGTCACGTCCACTTACGGCGCCTACACCGGCACGTTGATCGCCGGTTCGACCAAGACAGACATCCGCGCTCAGATCATCTTCGACGGCGAGAACCAGGCCGACGGCCTGCCGTGCATCGTGACCATTCACGAAGCCATCATCGCCGCCGATGCCGCGTTCGACTTCTTGGCGGACAACTTCAACAAGGTCAACCTGCCCGGTTCCATGAAGACCCCGACCAACAAACACGAGCCGTTCACGGTCGAGATGCGCAGCGCCTAAACAGCGTT
>JAZKEH010000431.1:1185-2231 GCA_040387155.1 Pseudomonadota bacterium
ATGAAGCTGGCGGGTTTTCTCATTCAGGACGAGCATGGCAACCAGTAACGGCCGCGACGTAAAGATGACCCTCAGCGTGGAGACGCTGGGGGAAGAGAACATCGGGAAGCTCGAAAGCTCCGTCACGGCACTGGCCAAGGCGGGCGGTGACGCTGCGCCTGAGTTCCAACACCTGGCCGACGAGATCGGCCGGCTGGGGGAACAGGCCACTGCACTGGCTGCGTTCCAGGAACTCTCGAATCAAACGGCTGCTCTGGTGGCGAACCAGGAGCAGGCCACTGCTGCCGCAGCTGAACTGCGCGCAAAGCTGGATGGGCTCGCTGCGACAAGTCAGGCAGCTGCCGACAACCAGCATCAGATCGCTACCGCCCTGGCCACTGCCAAAGAGGAAGCCAACCAGACACGGGATTCCCTGGCCCGCCTGACGGCCCAGACCGCTGAAGCCAAAGCGGCTGACGACCAATATGCGGCCTCAGTCTCAAAACTGAAGCTGGACAAGATCGAACAGCGTGCCGAGATCGAGCGGCTGTCTGCCGCCATGGCGGCTTCAAACACGGAAGTCAAGAAGGCTGAGGACGCTGAGTCTGCACTGGCTGCCGCATATCGCCGTGCCACGACCGCTGCCGACGCATCAAACGCGGCACTCGCGGCGCACGCTGCTGCCGTGCGGCAGGCGGCCGACGGCGCAGAGGCGCTGGGTATCAGCACCGAAAACGTGGCCGCGTCGCAGGCCCAGCTGGTACAGGGCCTGAACCAAGCCGGCCGTGCAGCTGAGGTACTGGACGCCCAGATCAAGCGACTGGCTGACCAAGAGCGCGAACTGACTGAAATCAAGGCGTTTGAGAAGCAAGCCGAAGAGGCGCGTCGCCTGGTAGTTGCCAGCGAATACGCGACGCTCTTCGATGAGGCACTGGAACGCCTGGCGACCACCCAGCGGGAGTTGAAGGCCCAGACCAACGCGGACAACTGGCAACGCGAATCCGCAGCGCTTGTGGATGCCGCTGAGAGCGCGCAGAAGCTGGCCCGCGAGGCTGAGCTGCTGCTGG
>JAZKEH010000432.1:0-4080 GCA_040387155.1 Pseudomonadota bacterium
ACCGACGCCATGACAGGAGCTGCAATTGCCAGCGCCAAAGAACAGCTCTTCACCGCGGCTGGCATCACCCAGTTTGACTTCACGCGCGTCGGGCGCATTGATGCCGCTCGTTTGCATGTTGCGCAGAAATGCTACCAGCGCTCGCAGATCGCCATAGGACAGTTGCGGACGTGGAATCATCAGCGTGCCGGGGATGCCGGTGCGGATCAGTGCGATCAGTTCTTCGTCATTGCCGGCGCGACGAAAGCGGTTAACGCCAAGGTTGGCGCCTTCAACGGAGTCGCCGTTATTGCCGTGGCAGCCCAGGCAGTTGGCTTGATAGAGACCTCGGCCGTTCTCGATGTCGCTCGGTGCATAACTGTGTTCCTGGGCTTGCACCGTACCGCCCAGCAAGGCGGTGGCAAACGCTAGCACCCGATATGGTTTCTTCATTGATATCCCCTCTGGTTTTTCAATTATTCTTTGAGCAATCGCCAGCGGCAGTAAGCGGATCTGAAACACGCCACGAGTACGTCCCTGTAGGCTCCCCTCAGGCCATCCATGGCCTTCGAGGGTTTCATATCCGCTTACTGCCGCTGGCTCGTCACGTTCAGTGATAAATCGAACTCATTCGATGCCATTGGTTTTAAGAAAGGCATTAATAGTTTCGTAAATTTTCGCGCGTTCCGCCGCCGTGAAACGGCCATGGCCGCCACCTGGTATCGTCAGGTGTTCGTGTTTGACGTTGGTGCCATCCAGGGCTTTGTCGAGTGCAACGCCTTGCGCATGGGGCACCACGGTATCGGCATCGCCCTGTATCGTCAGGATCGGTGGCATATCGTTGTGCACGTGGGACAACGGCGACAACTGTTTCGCCAGCGCTACTGCTTCGGCTTCCGGCATCGTGCCGAACCAGCGCAGCGGGGTTTCGTTCTTGTTGGGGCCGGAGATGACATCCGCCACATCGGTGACACCGAACCAGTTGATTACGGCCGCCACTTTCGGCGTGGTGCCAGCGGGACAATTCTTGTCGTGGCCCTGGTCGCTCATCATGCCCAGCGTCAGCGCCAGATGACCACCGGCGCTCTGGCCGCTGGCAACGATCTTGCTGGTATCGATGTTGTACATTTTGGCGTTGGTGCCGATGAAGCGCAGCGCGCAGAAGGTATCAACGACAGCGGCCGGCGCTGGCGCAACCGCACCAAGACGGTAACCAACCACCACTACGTTCCAGCCCTTTTCAAGCCACGGCAGAATGCCGAGCGTCTGGCTGTCCTTGGAACCGGCCACCCAGAAGCCGCCATGCATGAAGATCAGCGTGGGCTGCGGGGTCTGCACATCGCGGCGACTGTAGATGTCGAGCTTCAGCTCGACATTGTTTTCAGTCACATAGGTGACGTCGGGTGTGTAGTTGTAATGGGTTTCGGCTTCAGTGGCCCACGTGGCGGCTGGGGTCAGCTGGGCCTGGGTCATCGGACTGCAAAGAATGGTAGCCATACTGGCCATAGCCAGCAGGCCGCGAGTGCGGATCGTCATGGATTTCCCCCTCAGGAAAGTGCGCCGAGTATACACAGGGCTTATGCCCTGTAGACAAGGTCGACTCAGAGCAAGGAGGGAGACCGGGGTTGATCCTTATTGCTTCCCTAAAGTGGACAAATCCACTGCCGAAAAGCCGGCATCAGGACATCTGTTGAATGATGCCGCGCGTCGCCCGGGCGGCTTCTTCGCTGAGGGCACGGATCTCGGCGGCAATGACGCTGAACCCCCTCCCTTTCTCACCGGCATGCGATGCTTCGATGGAGGCGTTGAGGGAAATCAGTTTGACCTTCTGGCTGACGTGATCGATTGATTCAATGGCACTGCGTACGGCCCGACGGGTCTGATCTTCCTGCGCATTGCGTTGATCAAGCCGCGCCTGCAACGTGGTGCCGATGTTGGTGGTGACGGTATTCAACGCCTTCAGTAATTCAGCGGCCACAAAACGGGCAAAGTCAGCCAGATGCTCGGACTGGCAGGTCTGGCGTTCCAGACAGCGCCGCAACTGGCGAGCCTGCCGGATGAAACTCTCAATGGCATCCATCGCGCTGCCCGGAATCGCCTGGCTTTGCTGCAACACGCGCGCGACGTTTTCGGCAACACCCAGCGTCTTGCTGCCGTGCTGGATTGCTTCAAGGATGCCGCAGAATTCGCGCATTGCATTGTCGAGTTCCCGCAGGCTGGCCATGTCGGCTTCCTGTGCTGCCAGCAACGCAAACATCGCCACGCGATGCGACAACATGCGCATCTTGCCTGACAGGTTGATCAGCAGACTCAGACCGCTTTCGACATCCGCTTCCGGCATGCCCGATTCCAGGTGGGCTGCTGCCACGACGTTTTCGACCACCCTGTCTGCATTACCGATCGTGGCCGCCGTTACAGGTCTGCCAGACATCACACCATTTGGCTTCGTACTTGCTGTCATCGCATTTTCCTTTCTTCAGTTCGCGAACTGCGACAGCGCCCTCCGCGCTGCCTCACGCCAGATGACAAGCATTTGCCGTACCAGAACGGCATGCGCGCAGATTTGCCTTTATTAACAGGTTATTTTGCAAAAATGGATGTGTTGCGGCGGGAACAGGTGGCCATGTAATCGTGCAAGGCTGCAGCCAACTGCATCAACTTGGTGCCGGCGATATCGAAAAAAAAGAGCTAAAGTTTTTTCAGGGTGCTGCCGAGCACCGCTGCCGCTTGCGCCAACATCGCATCGTCCACTGCGTAGGACAGGCGAATACATTGATGGCTGTGATCCCACGGCTCAGCAAGACCAATGAAACTGTTTTCCCCGGGAATCACCAACAAGCCATGATGCTTCAATTGTCGGTACAACTGCTCACTGCGGACGGGCAGTGACGGCAACCACAGCCACAGAAAGAACGCGCCTTCCGGTTTATGGATATGACATGGAATATCGCGCAAGGCTTCGCGCAGCAACGCGACTGCCTTCAGTGCCTTGGCCTCGATGAGATCGGCCGCAGCAACCAGAAAGCCACTGCGCGTGCCCGGCATACCGACCTTCGACAAACTCAGCAACAGAATGACGTTGTCGCTCCAGTAGGCGCTGGTGTCATCACCGTACTGCAACGCCGGAAACGGCAGGCCATAAGCTGCATCGACTATCAACGGAATACCGCGTGCGCGTGCCGCGCCATCCAGAAAGCGCACCTCATCATCCGTCAGCACGTTGCCACTGGGGTTGGTCGGGCGCGAGATACAGAGTGCCGCCGCGTCTTGCGGAATCACTGCACTGCGATCAAGTGTGTACTTGAATAATCCATCGTCCAGCAACTGCAATTGCGGTCGCGCACTGCTGAAGAAATTTTTGCTGATGCCAACATCGGCATAACCGAGGTATTCAGGTACCAGCGGAAAGTGAATGCGCTTGCTGCCGTTACTGCCCTCACCTGCCAGCATGTTGGCAACAATCGAGAACGCCGACTGACCGCCATTGGTGAGCGCAATATTGTCGGCGGTAAGGTCCCAGCCATAATCTTCACGCAACTGCGTCGCCAATAATTCGCGCACAGCCAGATCACCTTTCGGCCCCTGGTAGCGACCAAGCAGGGCCTGTGTGCTCGCCGGATCGGCAGCCAACTGTTGCAGCGTGGTCTGGAACAATTGTTCTGCGGCAGGAATGCGCGCCGGTGTGCCACCGGCCATCATCAACATCTGCGGATTGTCGCGCAGCGCCGAGCCCAGATCGTCCATCAGTTCGACGATGCCGGAATCGCTGCTGTAGTGTTGGCCGTATTGGGAGAGTTTGATCGGGGTTTTCATATTGAGACCAGCTGGCTTGCCAGCCGTAGCAGCGTCTGCATCGTCCTACTCCGCTGCTACGCAGCTTCGAAGGACAGCCTTCGCATCGCCTCTCGCTGCGCTTGAGGCGCTGCGAAGGCTGGTGCCGTTGAGAGGAATCGAACCTCCGACCTCCTGCTTACGAGGCAGATGCTCTACCAACTGAGCTACAACGGCATACAACACCGACACTGTAGATCAGCGTCGGCGCTTTTCCATGGCGGGGCTCAGGGCAGTTCGATGCGGTCGGCGTGGATCGCACCCGTCGGC
>JAZKEH010000433.1:0-1538 GCA_040387155.1 Pseudomonadota bacterium
GAATGTCTTGGATTCAAATCGTTCATACACGCACGCCTCAAGGTCCCGGATCATTTGTTGTTCCTGACATTTCCGCCAGACGTGCAAATACACGAACTACGCAACGAGAAACGGTTGTTGGTAACACAGCGTGCGACGCTGCAGCTGGCAACCAACAGAGGACAGCTGGTGGGTACGCTGACAGACTATTCCGCCGGCGGTTGCCGCTTCGAGTTTGTCGCGGCCGAGAAGGCAGCTTTACATAAGGATGAAAAACTGGAGATTGCTTTCACCCACCCGGAAAGCGGTGCGCAAATGACGAAGCACGTTGTGGTGCGTTCGGTCAGACATATTAATGATCTGACCAGTGTCGGCATGGCATTCGCCAAGTAGCTTGTTTTTGGGGAACCACGCGTCGTAATTCCTGTCTGATGCTGGGTTGATAAAACAAAAAACGGAACCGGAGCATGCCAGGGAAACGTATCAGGAAGTGGGTCGGCACAACGCTGCTGATTTGCGCAGTTGCTTTTGTCGCTGCTGAAAAACTCAATTTTCTGCAAACCGACAGCGTAGCGGCCGCGCTATGCACCACGAATCTTTTCGCCGGCGAGCCTGATGCATTGGGTGCCGTGCTTCCCTACAAGGATGCGATAGCTGCTGCGGCCCGTCAGTATGATTTGCCGCCTGAGTTGCTGGCGGTCAACATCTACAGCCATCAGCGCGATCTGACTGCCTTCAGAAAGTTTACTGACTGCGCAGGCTCGGCAATGAATTGGGATCTTTCGCTCGGGCTGGCGCAGATCCGTGTCAGCAATGCAGCCAACAACGATGGGCTTGAGTGGGCAACGCTGGCGCCGGCAGCGCGCAAACGCTACCGCGCCATGCTGCTCGAACCGCACGCGAATATTGAGTATCAGGCGAGAGAGTTGCGAGCCTTGCTGGAGCGCCCCAACAGGTTCCCCGGCATCACGGCCGAAGCCATCATGCATGATCCCTTTGTCATGGCCTTGCTCATTTCCGAATACCGGCAGGGACGTGAGGCCGCGGCGAGCGATGTCAGCAAGTTGAGCGGCAGGGCATTTTGGGACTTGCAATTGCTGCTGCGGGAAACCCTCTATATTTTCGGCAGGGATAGCGCTGACATTGTGCAGATCCAGCACACTGTCAGGCCCTATCTGGATGAGGTCTACTGCAACGGCGAGATATTCAACTCAAAGGCTTGCGACCAATGGAACCGGGAGATTCTGACCTACAACATCAAATGAGCTTGCGGCGAGTTACTCTGGCAACGCAAACGTAAACAGCGCAGTACCCGCCGCAACCGCAACGTACTGCTTGCCATCCACTGAATAACTCATCGGTCCGCTGTTCACCTGACCGCCAAGCGCCGCTTTCCACAACAGCTTGCCGGTCTTCGCATCCAGCGCCACGAAGTAACCATCCTTGCCGCCGCCGAATACCAGGTTGCCGTCGGTCGACAGCACACCGCCCCACGTGATGTTGCCGAGCGAGTATTCCCACACGCGTTCCAGTGTTTGGGTGTCGTAGGCGGCGATCAT
>JAZKEH010000434.1:0-3369 GCA_040387155.1 Pseudomonadota bacterium
TATTCAGCGCACTGACCGCAGTTGTTTTCTGCATGGGCATGGGCGCCAATGCCTCCGAAGCGGAAATTCGGGCCATCAAACTCTGGATGGCCGGCTTCGCGTTACTCGCCGTTGCAGGCATCGTGGTCAGTATTTTGCTGCTGCGGGCAGGTCAGGGTGGCTGGGGTGCAACCGCGGCGTTTATGCCGACAATCATTACCTTCATCATTTTCGTGATAGCGGTGTCCAGATGAACTCATTAAGCGCCATCGTTCGTAGCAATCCCGAGCTTGCCATCACCATCGCGCTGTTTGCGGGTATTTCCCTGCTGTTGACGCTGATGGCTGTGCTTATGCGCAGCGCAGGTACATCGCCGCGCCCGATCGTATTCATGGCGATTCTGATGTTGCCACTCGTGTCGACGTTCCTGATGGCAGCACTCGTCAATGCGCGCAGCCCAGGTACACAAGCAGTGGCGACTTTTGAGCTACCGTTGCGCGACGGCCATTTTGCCGATCGCGCAGCACTCTTCGGTGCCGACATTCCTGAAGCGCAGATTCGCGATGCCAAAGCCGTCTTCCCGGAATTTTTTGGCGAAGCCGAAGTTGCCGAGCTGGGCATTGTCGGCACTGGTGAAACCGTGGTTGCCGCGCAATTCCCTGACGCTGCAGCAGCGCAACGTGCAGCACAATTCAGTTGGGAAGTTTTCCAGATCACCAACACGAGTGGTGACGAAAAGCGCGGCTGGCGCGGCAAGCGCGAACGCAATTCAGACTACATCGAAATGCTGCTCACCGGTCGCCATCTGTTTTTCTGGACGGCGTTGACGAAAGAAGCTGCAGCTTCACGACGTGCGGCCAGCACCTTGCCAACTGGATTGACAGCAAACAGCTCGAACGGATCGATTCCGTTATTCGCGAGCTTGCAACCGTTGACCAGGCTGATGCAACCCACGGGCATGAAGGTCGGCGGCATCTTGCTGATGGTGGCGCTTTACGTTGCCTGGTTCTTCAAAGGTGCCGCCTGGGCGAGCAGTGCACCGGCCATTGCAGGCGTGCCGGTGCAGACGACAAGCGAACTAACGAGGCAGCTTGAGGGTATCAATGTGCTCGACGTGCCGTTTAGCGTTGAACGCGGCACGCAGCCGAATGAATTCATCGCCACCTGGCGTTATGCGGATGCGAAGTGGGTTGATTACGCGCGTGTGCATGGCCTGCGCCGCACCTTTCGTATTCGACTTGTACTGGATGAGTCCGGGCACACCGTTCGCACAACAGACTACGTTGCCAGTTACGACTGGTCGGCAGGCATGGAGGGTGCACGTATCGAGTGGCACGCAACACTCGGCATCGTGTTTTTCCAGAGTGAGCAGCAGCGCGTGTATGGCCTGCAACTCGACGAGAATGGCCGTTTCACTCCAGAGCTTTCATACGCTTATCAATTTAATCTGGACGAAATGAAAGCGCCGTTGATCACTGCAATTACGCGCGCCGGTTGGAACTGGCGCCCTACCATCTGGCAGGGGCCGGCATGGCTGCGTTGGCTCACTGAATAACCGAGTGTTATGGCGTAGACGTTACCGCCCTGACATTACTGACAGGAATAGAGTTCACGCAGGGCTTTAACAATAAAGGCCGCCGCGTTTTCTCCACCGCTGGTTGCAGTATCAATTCCAGACAAGGCTTCATAAACCTGCCAGGGCGCCAGCTTTGCGGGGAGACAAACGCGTTGAGCGGCGGGTAATGCGGAATTGACGGCCTGATATGTGTCGAGGATGCCGTAAAGATAGGTTTCGCAGTCGAAATGCGGAACCAGCCCATAGGCTGTTTCACCGATTACCGTGCAGGCCTCGAAAAAATAATCGACGGTGATCACTTGCTGCGGATTACGGGAATCGAGAGGAGTAGCTGCCCAGTCACTGCTGGACATAAGCACGGAGGAGATCAGCAAAAAATATTTCATGGTGTTTTTATCCGACGTAATACCCGAGAGGCAACGACACTATACAGCTCTCAGCAATTCCAGTGGCTTCTGTTTCAACACCGAACGCGTATCCGCGCCGTCGCCATGCTCAATGTCATGATCGCAATAATACTGAATGTGGTGACGCCAGTTTGCACCAGGGGCCGATCCGCGTCGGCTACTTCGCCGATTGTGGCGACGAATGTCTTTGGTGCAGGGTCGAGCACGCCGGCTGGAATGACACGAAGAAGTCAGGCTGAAGCCGCGAGGTTTGGACACCCACCGGCACGCTTTGCGCGTTATTGAAAAATTGCAATCACCGCCGACGCAAGAGTCCGAGGAGTAATGACGTGCCTGTCGCTGGTTTCAGAAGCTTGCAAGGACATCTACTCATCAAAGCAAGAGTCCAGTAGTAAGATATGAGCCCAGGTTTTTTTTACGAGAGGAGGGAATCCTGTGGCAACTATCGAAAAAACAATCTCAATCGCTCGGGACAGGGCTTTTGTTTGGGATGCAATCCGTGACGTTGGTGCTATTCATAAACGCCTGGTCCCGGGCTTCGTAGTCGACTGCAAGCTCGAAGGCGACTCACGCATCGTCACTTTTGCAAATGGGATGGTAGTGCGTGAGCTTATCGTCACGGTTAGTGACGAGACGTTTCGGCATGCCTGGTCGGCGCGTGGTGAGCCGCTCACTCACCACAACGCATCTATTCAGGTTTTTTCGGAGGGCCAGCAAAAGTGTCGAGTTGTCTGGATTGCCGATTTGTTGCCAAATGAAGTTTGTGAAAATGTTGAGAAAATGATTTTGCAAGGCTTGAGCGTAATGAAGCAAACGCTGGAGGGTGGTCCTCTGCGCGGCTAGAAAGTCAAAAACAGGAAAATATTGTCACGGTTACATGTCCTTCCCTGGCTTGACCAGGACACGCGTGGACAATGTAGAAATTCGACCATGACGCCTGTTTCTACAAGTCTTCGACCTTTCGCAAATTTCCGCTGCAGGTTTTGTAATACAAATGGCTACATTGCAAGGGTCGCAGCGCTCAGCTGCTGGACGTTCGCTTCGGTAACCCGGGTGATCGCGACATTGGAAGTCAGGTCGCTGGCTACACAGCCCTGAGCAGTTCGAGAGGTTTTTGCTTGAGTACGGAGCGTGTCGCGATCAATGCAGTTGCGATGCTCAGCAGCGTAATGGCAATAATGCTGAACATAGTGACGCCTGCCGAGAACCGCCACAGACTGTCGAAAATAAAATATGAAAT
Organism: Pseudomonadota bacterium; assembly: GCA_040387155.1. Lineage (GTDB taxonomy): Bacteria > Pseudomonadota > Gammaproteobacteria > Pseudomonadales > Pseudohongiellaceae > CAILUG01. The sequence goes on from JAZKEH010000434.1 coordinate 3,203, forward strand.
GCTGTAGGACATCAGCAGGCTCAGCACCACGCCGGTTATCGCCGCAAAAAAACCGAGTATCCCGAACTCGATCTGCACGATGGACTTCACATCCCCGAAGTTGGCACCAAGAATTTTCAGCAGATTGATTTCCCAGAAGCGTGATTTCACTTCGTATCGTGCAATCG
>JAZKEH010000435.1:0-5449 GCA_040387155.1 Pseudomonadota bacterium
TATTGTGCTTTTGCCGCTTGTTGCATCGCCGCAGGCAGTTCACCTTTGGCAGCAGCATCCCAGTGCTCGATCAAACGACCGTTGGCAACACGGAACAAATCGAACCAGGCCACTTTGTAGAGGGTGCCCGGCTTGTTCAGATCAGGCCGCTCCTCTTCGAGCACCTGCATCACCAGATCCCCTTCTGCCACGACAGCAACGATGGGATCTTCGAGAAAGGTCTCGATGCTGGAATCAGGACGTTTGGTGAAATACTCCTTGAAACCCGCACGCCCCGTCGTCGCGTTCGGGTTGTGCTGGATGTAGATCGGATCGAGATAGAGTTCGGCGAGTTCTTCGCGACCGCCTTCCGGAATCTGCCGCCAGGTATCGAAGACAAGCCGCTTGTTGTTGGCCAGGTCAATCAGCTTGCTGTCGAGCATGGCTATCTGCGCGAGACCTTGCGTGCCGCGCACCGGCAACGGCCCACCAGCATTCTCCGCTGGCGGCACCATGCCTTTCGGCACTTGCACCGATTCCCACTGCTCGGCGATCCTGCCGCCTTCGATGCGATACAGATAGAAGTGCGTCGACGTGTAAGTCTTGCCTGAACCATCGGGCTCTGGATACTCAGTGACAAAGGCAAGTCCTACCTTGTCGCCTTCTGCCACCATCGTAATCAGCGGCTCATTGATTGTGGCCGGAATCGTCTCGCTGCGCTGCAACTGCGGCTGCAACCACTGCTGATAGGCGGCAAGACCAGTGGCGATGACAGGGTTGTGCTGTTTCAGGTCAGTGGCAAAGAACTGTGACATCTTGTCGACCTGCCCCGCACTCATGACAGTACGCCACATCGTGTAGACCAATTGCTTGTTGGCGAGGAGAGCCGCATCGGCATTGCGCAGCAAGACGCTCTGGTCGGGATGCGGGACGACCAACACCGCCTTGTCATCGACTGTGGGAGTTGGAGGCGGCGTCAGGCCCACTGGCATCTCAGCGGCATGCGCGAATTGCAAAGACAACAACAACGGAAAGAGTTTGCGCAGGTGCTTCATGGAATTGCTCCTCTGGTGGGAACTACCGGAATATCAGAAAAGAATTTAAACAGGTGTTGCTGCCAGCGCAGCGTGCAAACGCTGCAACGCTTCAGCCTCCTGCGGACGCCCGGTAATCGGACATGCATGCTCAGCCAGCATGCGGCGGAACAACGGCGCTGACTGGCAATGCTGGAAGAAGTGGTGCAACTGCGGCAGTGCCTTCCAGTCCACCTGACCGGCAAAAACCGTATCGACCAGGCTGAGCCATTCCCACAGCAGGCAGTCAGTGATCATCAGTGAGCGATGCAGCAACTTGTCAAACCACTGCCACTGCACCAGCGCTGCTTCCATTACCTGCAGATGACCGCTGATCTGTTGCAAGGTTGCACGGCCGCCGATCGCGATGTCGCTGGCCGGATGCGCCAGGTCCTGATAAAGCAGCGTGCCCAGCGGAATCATCAGTTCGCTGCGGCAGCTGGAAGCCACCATCGCGTGCTGCAGGTTCTCTTCTTCGCTTAGCTTGGCTTCATCTCCGAGTTTGCGGTGCAGCCAGTCGTGGATGACGGCGCTCTCGGCGATTTGCTGGGAGCCCCAGTGCATGACCGGTAGTTTCAGGAAAGGACCGGTCTGGCGCTGATCGTGTTTAATCTGCTGCCACGCCGCATAACCATCGCTCAAGGGAACACGGGAATCGATAAACGCAATGTTGCGCAGCTTCAGGTAGTAACGGATGTGCTGGATGCGGCCACGGCAATCAAAATAACGCAGCGTGATGGCGGGTGTTTCGGTCATGGCGGAGTACCAAGAATGTTGACGGGGCCCAATAGCCAGTCCGCGTTGCTCTGTCCCTGCGCCAAACGGTACTTGCGCAACAGGTAATTGAACTGCGGCACGGCGGTCATGAAATGTTCGGTGCGTTCGCGCGCAATGCAGACAAACTGGCAGTCAGTGGTGGCGCGGAATTCATCAGCACACGCGGCCGCAAATGGGACAAAGCCCAGCTCGGCATGCGTGACGCCGCTGTGCCCGCCATAACTGCCAGTGCCTTCCACTTGCAGATACCACGTGTCTGCTTTGGGTTGCAGTCTGTGGCCGGCGGGGAGTTCCAGCGTGGTACCCGCGTGCGCGAGTTTTTCCAGCACAGTGGAAATCAGCTCACGGAACTGCGGCAATTGCCGCAACAGCAGACGCAGCTGCCAGCGGGTTAGCAGTTTGTCGCGATAGCCTTCGCTGGTAATGAAGGCGTTGAAAATCTCTTCCGAGAAGACACAGACTGTCACCGGCGAGCTGGCGACGACACTGGCATTGCGGCGCTTGCTGCCGGTGATGGCGGCCATCTCACCGATGATCTCACCAGCCTGCAACTGCGCAATGCTGTGCAACTGGTCGCCATAATAGGTAACGACTTCACAGTAGCCAGTCAGGATCAAATACACATAACCGCGCGTTTTTGATTCCTGCACCATCAGCACATCGCCGGCGTTGTAACGACGGATTTCTTCTTCGGCAAGAATGCTGCGCGACCAACGATTCGACAGTGGCTCGCCGAGCCAGATCGACAGATAGTGATTCATCAGTGACGTGTAGATGCCGCTGTCTTCATCCAGCACCGTGTAGCGTTTGCCTGAACTCGCCAGTGAAAAGGTGGTGTTGAAACGGTTCGACAGATGCTCGACATGCACGAACACCACCCGTTCAGCATCCGACTTCAACGCATCCGCCGGATCACCGTGAATCGCACCGGCACCACCATCGGCTACCAGCAGATCAAAGCGCGCGTTGTAGATACGTTGCAGATCACCATAGGTTTTCGCGCTGATGACGCCTTCATTCACCATGTTGAAAATAGTGCCCATGCCGGTGTTGTCGCCAATGACACAGATGCTTTTTGTCAGACCCTTGAAGGTTGTCGAGAACGTGGCGCCTATCGTCGGCACGCTGTGCACGGTGATGTGGGTCGCGATGCTGAGGCCGTAGTAGTTCACGGTCTGGTTCGGAATCAGCTCCTTGAAGGTAAAGAAGCTGTCGACCACCTCGCGTGTCCAGTTCAACTGGCAGCAGAGTTTCTCCATGGCCATGGCATAGATTTCACGCGTGGTCAGTATCTCGACTTTCTCCGGCATCAGGACCAAGGGGAACAGCGCGCAATGATCGTCGTGCAAATGCGTGATGAACACCGCCTTCACCTGGTTCTTCGAGATACCACGTGCGAACAAATGCTTGTCGAGATAGGGAATCGAATCGATCAGGATGTAGTCGCCGTTGTAGCACAGCGCCAGCCCAGTACAGGGCTCGTTGGCCGTAAAGCCCGAAGCCGACCCGAGGATTTCCAACCCCAGTTTTACGAGCTCGCGCGGAATGAAATCGGCTTGCAATGGATAGGGCGGATCGATCACTGCATCTGCCGTCAAATCCACTTCCACTTCACCGAGCGGACCCTTTACAACATAGCGGTCGTGACCACGACGGCGAAGGTGGAAATGTCCAACATCCGCTTCATCATTCTCAAACGGAATGATGTTGAAGAAGCTCTCCACACTGCGGGCGTTGCCCTTCTCGTCCTTCAATGCCAGATAGCCGGATGCCTGCAGCCATTCCGGCGTCTGCCAGTGTTGCAGTTCAGCCTTCGACGGACCCAGCAAGGTCAGCTGCAGCAAGCGCAGCACACGCCCGATATCGTCCTTGTGGCCCACCAGATTGAGTCTGCTGCCCGTCTGCAGACCCTTGCCGACAAACAGGAAGTAATAAAGCGGAAATTCGAGATTGTTGAGGAGGGAGCCGTCCTGTTCGCGCGTATCGATCAATACCAGTGTATCGAGTGTATGGATCTTCTTGAGCAGCAGGCCTTTCAACACTTCGGGCGGCTGGCCGAACAGCACGGTATGCGTTGCATCCCTGACTACGCGGCTGCCGTCAGCAGGCTTGATTACTTCCATCGCCATCGTAAGAGAGTTCATCGCATTATTTCGCCTGTAAGTCCTTCAATATCTGGCCGTCGTACTTGTGCATGACAAGCGCGCCGACAAACGAAACAGCTGCACAGAAAATCATGTAATACGCCGCATCGGCCGGGTTACCGGTTTCACGCGCCAGCCAGGCAATCGCCACCGGCGCCAATCCGCTGAGCAAGGAGAAGCTGAGGTTGAAGCTCATTGCCACGCCGGTAAAACGGATATGGGTCGGAAACAGATCGGCGCAGATGCCGATAACAGTGCCGTTGCAGAACGATGCGATGATGCCCACCAGTGCAAACATTACATACAAGTTGGCACTGTGGTCCTGCGCTGCCTTGAAGAAGGCATAGGACAACAACATGATCATGCCAGTGCCGAACAGCACCATTGGTTTGCGCGGGAAGCGGTCGCTCAACCACGCCACCGTCAACAGACCCACTGAAATAATGGCCAGACCAATGTTCTGACCCAGACTGGCTTCGAACGCGGTGTAGCCCATTGTAGCCGGCAGGTAGGCAGGCATCGCAAACAGCAAGCCATTGAAACCGGCAGTGACAGCCAGTATCGCAAAACCTACCAGTGTTGCAGCGGGAAAATTCTTCACCAGGTCCCTGATCGGCAGCGCCGATGCCTTGCCCACCGAACGGATACGAGTGAATTCCTTGCTCTCTTCCAGCGTGAGTCGCAGCATGAAACTGAAGATGCCAAGCACGCCACCAATCAGGAAGCCAATGCGCCAGCCCCACTCACCGATGGCCTCTGGCGTCATCGTGGCTTGCAGCGTGAGGTTCAGGATGGCGGCCAGCAGTACGCCGGAATTCACGCAGAAGAAGATGACACCTACCGAGAAGCCGGAACGACGTGGAGCGGTCTCTACGACATAGGAGATGGCACCGGGCAGTTCACCACCCAGACAGAAGCCCTGGATAACACGCAGCAACAGCAACAGAATGGGCGCCAATATGCCCACCTGGGCATAGGTCGGCAGCAGACCGATACACACGGTGGCGCCGGACATCAGCAGTATGGTCATGATCAACACTTTACGACGACCAATGCGGTCACCGATATGACTGAAGAAGATGCCGCCCAACGGACGCACCAGATAACCCAGTGCGAAAGTCGCGAACGAAAAGATCAATGAGACAAGCGGATCAGTATTGGGGAAAAAAGCAGAGGCGATATATTTGGCAAACTGGCTGTAGACAACAAAATCATAGAATTCGAGTGCGCCGCCCAGGCTCGCCAACAGGATCAGGCGCCAGTCGCCGCGGGTAACCGAATTGCCCGCAGAAGTACTCGTACTCATGGTGAATTCCGATTGCTGTTTATTCTTGTGTTTTGCTTACTGCTTGGCGGCAGGACGCTGGCTGCAGAAGCCCGCTGCAGAAACTCCGCAGAAGCCAAAGTATAGTGAATACCCCGGCCAAAACAGAAGCGAAAGATGCGATGATAGGGTGCGCCCCGCCCCATGCGATT
>JAZKEH010000436.1:0-7250 GCA_040387155.1 Pseudomonadota bacterium
CGAAGGACCGATGTGGGGACAGGCTTCTGGGGACCTCGAAGGCCATGGATGGCCTGAGAGAGCTACAGGGACGTACTCGTGCGTGCCCCAGAAGCCTGTCCCCGCCTCGGGCCTTGAGCTGAAACAGAACATCCTTGTTACAGGAATTCGCACCAAGTCTGCTAAGGTTAAGAACTCCGAGACCAACAACCAGGGAAGACGAGCATGAACATCGTCGAAGTCACCAACCTCCGCAAACGTTATCCCAAGCCCGACAACAAAAAAGAATTCTTCGAAGCCGTCGCCGGCATCTCCCTCTCGATTGCCAAAGGCGAAATCTTCGGCTTGCTCGGTCCCAATGGCGCCGGCAAAACAACAACACTTGAGATGATCGAAGGGCTTACCGATATCGACGGCGGCGATGTATTCGTCACTGGTCTCGACGTAAAGACTGAACCTTACAAGGTCAAGCAACAGATCGGTGTGCAGTTACAGGCCAACGACTACCTCGACAAACTGTCCCTGCGCGAATTGCTTGAATTGTTTACCGCACTCTACGGTCGCAACACGCCACCGGAAGCACTGCTCGGCAAAGTGAATCTCATCGACAAAGCGGAAGCGCGTCCCAATCGTCTTTCCGGCGGCCAGAAACAGCGTTTCTCAATTGCCTGCGCGCTCGTCAACGATCCACAGGTGTTGTTCCTTGACGAACCCACGACCGGTCTCGATCCACAGGCCAAGCGCAACCTGTGGGATCTCGTGCTGGAACTGAACAAGGGTGGCATGACCATCGTGCTGACGACGCACAACATGGAAGAGGCCGAGTTTCTGTGTGATCGCCTCGCGATCATGGACCACGGCAAGGTGATTGCGGCCGGCACGCCGGCAGAGCTCATCCAGCAATATGCGCCGGATGTACCGCCAGTACCCCGGCACGGCAATCTGGAAGATGTATTCCTGCATCTGACTGGCGCGGCGCTGCGGGAGTAATGGCGATGATTCTGAAACTTACCCAAACCTTTTTGCGCATCTTTATCCGTGATCGCCGTGCCATCATTTTTTCGCTGTTCTTCCCGCTCGTGTTCATGGCGATCTTCAGTTTCACCAGCAGCATGGGAACGGATTCCGTTGCCATCGGTATTGCCGACAATGCCAACAACGCGCTGTCGGCCAGTTTCAAGGAAACCCTGCGTAACAATCCGTTGTTCGAGGTGACCGAAGGCAATGAAGACGATTTGCGCGCACGCGTATTGAGCGGCGAACTGAAGATGGCATTGGTAGTTCCGACCAATTTTCAGGATAACGGCACGCCGACCCAGTTACCTGTCATTGTCGATGCATCCCAAGTGCGCAATCTGGCGTTGATCATGCCAGTGCTGGATCAGGGCTTGCTGAGTGCGGAGCGTTCGCTGCGTGGCACCGATGCCATGTTCACGCTGCAGGTGGAAGACGTGAAAGCCCGCGCGCAGAACTACCTGTCCTTCGTGGTACCAGGCTTGCTCGCGATGAGCCTGATGTCGATCGCCATCGCTGGCAGTGGTTTCAACATCGTGGAGTACCGCCGCAAGGGTATTCTGAAGCGCCTGTTCGTGACGCCAATTCAACCGAAGCATTTCATCGGTGGCCTTGTCCTGTCACGCGCCATAATTACTGTTGTGCAGCTGAGTGTCGTGCTGGCGATTGGCGTGTTCCTGCTGGGGCTGGATATTGCCGGCAATCTGCTTTCACTCTACGTCATCATGCTGCTGGGCATTGCGGTGTTCCTCAGTATCGGCTTCTGCCTCGGCAGCATCGCCAAGACGCAGGAAACGATACAGGCCATCGGCAACCTGGTGACGTTTCCGCAGATGTTCATGTCCGGCATTTTCTATCCCATCGACAGCATGCCTGAGTTCATCCAACCGGTGGCGCAAGCACTCCCGCTCAGCTTCGTTGCCAATGGCTTCCGCGAGATCATTGTGAATGGCGTCAGTCTGCTCGACATGCTGCCAACTGTGGCTGGCTTGCTGGTATGGGGTGTGATTGCGCTGGTAGCCGCAATCAAACTGTTTGTATGGAAGGACGTGGCAAGCTGAGCTACCGCTCAGCGACCTTTCATTGCAGGATTGCTGGGCTGCCGCCACATGACAATAAGATTGCCAGTCAGCGAGAAGCCGACGCCCAGCCAGGTGGCAAGCTGCCAGCGGTAGTCCTCGAACAGGGCTGAAACGAAAAGTGCAATCACCGGCACCATCACGCCGATGTAGCCAGCGCGGCCCGCGCCGATGCGCCCCAGCAGCGTGTAGTACGCGCCGAAGGCCAGCACAGAACCGAACACGGCGAGATACAGTAGTGAGCCAACGTAGGGCAAGGTCCAGGCAAAGCCCAGCGTTTCGCCCGACACCAGCGTGATGACCAGGGAGCAAGCCGCGCCGTAGAGCATTCCAAAGGCCATGCTCTGCCACACCGGCAGGCCATTATGGCCGTTGCGCGCCACCAGTGTGCTGGCAAGGGCCGATGTCAGCACCGCCAACGCGGAGTAGCTGACTCCTCGCACCACGTTGCTGCCAGAAGACAGCGTCGCAACCTCCGGCCAGAACACCAGCACGATGCCCGCGATCCCCAACAGCGCACCCAGCGCGACGCGCAAACTGAACGGTGTGCCGTAGGCGACGCGAACCCCCAGCATGTTGAGGAGCGGACTGGCCGAGGAAGCTACCGCGACCAGGCCGGACACGATATAGAGTTCGGCGTGGTACACCATGATGTAGCTCACGCTGAACATGAGCATGCCCTGCACTGCGATGAGACCATGCTGGCGGCGCGTGAACGCGAGGCTGAGACCGCGCCATTTGCAGAAGACAAACAGCAGCACGGAGGCGACCAGAAAACGGTAGAACACCGATGCCTGCGGGGCCACGTCACCAAGTTGAAACTTGATTGCCATCCAGGTGGAACCCCAGATGGCGACGGCAACGAGATACAGGTTCAGCGTGGACACTTAGTTGGTCAGTCTTTCGACCTTCGGAATCACAATGGTCTGACCCACCTGGATGCGAGAGATATCCACGCCCGGGTTGTACTGGCGGAACAGCCACATCGGAATGTCATTGCTGCGGGCCAGCCCGGCGAGGGAATCGCTTTGCTTGATGCGATAGTTGGTGGTTTCGCTGATACGCCACGCAGCGAAGTACTGCGACTGCAGATTGCTGTGGAACTGTTGGCGACGGGTCTGGAAACGCTCGCGATCAACGCGTGTGAAATCCAGTTTCAGTTTGGAGCCAACGCGTACCGCATTCTCGGAACGCAGACTGTTGAGGCTGTACAGTTCCTTGCTGTCGACCCGTAGCCAGTCGGCATAGTGTCCCAGCGTTTCTTCCGGCAACACTTCGATCATGCCCTCGGCCGTAACGGCATAGTCGGCCGGGTTCATGCTGCTTACCATGGAGGCTACCGCCATGGGTTGTTCTTCCGCGTTCTGGATTGCAGGCACGCTACCGACTGGAGCTTGCACACTCTGTTGCAGTTCAGTGGCTATGGTTTTCACTGCAACCGGCTGGCTTTGCTCCGCCTTCAGCAGCAACTTCTGACCCGGCTGCAGAATGCTCTTGTTGCTGAGGTTGTTGAGCGCCATCAATGTGCGCGTGGGTACCTTGAAGCGGTTGGAGATACTCGACAGCGTATCACCGCGTGCGATGGTGTAACGGTTACCCTGCGATGGCGTTGCCGCCACCGGTTCGCTGCTGTTGACGATCAGCGTCGGTACCGTGCCGTTCTGCTGCGGCAAGATCAGTTTCTGTCCCACGCGTATGGCATTGCGATTACGCAACTGGTTGATCGCCACCAGCTCTGCCACCGATGTCTTGTACTGGCGGGCTATGGTCGACAGCGAATCGCCGTTGCGGACGATATGGTTCTGATCCTGCACCTGGGCGGTATGGAAGTCGCTGGCGGCAATGGTGTTGATTGTGGACGCCAGATCGCCCTGGAACTTGTCGCGGTTGATCTTGACGATGTAGCCCTTCGGAATGCGCTTGCTGCCGTTCCATACCTGGCCCAGCAAGGCCGGGTTGTCCTGTTTCAATGCGTCAACGCTTAGACCCAGTGTTTTTGCCACCACGGCAGCATCGACAAAACCCGTCATCTCAAACTCATTGAACTGCGGTGCACTGAGGCGTGCGACCGGGCCGTAGAACTTCTCGGCATTCGTCTCTACATAGCGGGCCGCCAGAAACTGCGCGTAGAAATTGCGTGAGGCAAAACCGAAGCGCGGTCCTTTGTAGTTTTCAACGATCTCGCCGATATCCTTGGTGCCAGAGGCCTTTACCGCGCGCATCATGCCGCCGGTGCCGTGGTTGTAGGCGGTCAGGGCCAACGGCCAGTTGCCGAGATCTTCGTAATTTTCTTTCAGCAGTTTCATCGCACCGTAAGCAGACTTGTAAGGGTCCAACCTCTCATCCACCAACGGATCGACCCGCATGAAGCGCTGCGCAGTTTCACGCATGAACTGGAACATGCCGGAGGCAGCAACCTGTGACATTGCCCCGGGATGAAAGGAAGACTCCACGTGCGGCAATGACGCCAGCTCTTCCGGCATGCCGAGCGAACGCGCCACCGCGCGGATGTGCGGCAGGTAGGCGCCGGAGCGATAGAGGCCTTCCTGATAACGATCGGATTGACCCAACTGCCAGCGGACGTCTTCGGCCGCAAGGCGCAGACGCTCATTTGTGACGCCAGTGCCCCACAGCTCAAGAATGTGCTGCTGGGCATCTGTCAGGCTTGTGCGTTTGCCGGTCGCCAGCACCTGCAGGTCGCGGACAATTTGCGTGCGCTGCTTGTCGATCAGCGCGCTATCACGGGGAAGTTTGGCGTAGATGACGTCGAGGTTGACGGAGTCGTGCAGAAAGCCGCTTTCGGTGTCGGCATCGGTGTAGACCTTGATCCAGAAATTGACGGCTGGTTCCAGGCTCGGGGGAAGAGGAAAGTCGGCTTCGTCGGCGATCAGCGGCCCCATGCTCAACAGACACAGAATGGCCAGAAAACTGCGGAAAAAACGCTTCGGAAACACCTTCAGCAAAACCATAGGCTGCGAGAAACCCCCTCTTATAGTTTCACGGTAGCGTAAAGGAGCGTACACAGGCTGACAAGCCGCTGCGGCAATTAAATTTTGTTCCAGCATTTGCCTTCAAGTTCATGAATTATCAGGGCGAATATTTGCTTGGCTGAGCATGGTTTGGCAGGGCACGATGGCGCCTTGTATCTACCCCATGGAGACTGTTGATGGACCTCGTCGATATCTTTCCGGCCACCATTGGCGTGACCGATCTAAAGTCCCTGACCCCGGCGTTGATGGCCAGTGCCCGCGCGTTGATTGATGCCGACTGCAGCGGCAACCCTGTGGCAGGAGATGGCAGTTTCACCCGCGAGCAACAGCTGCTGAACCGCGACCTGTTCGCGCCGGTGAAACAGGAAATCCTTGGCCTTTGCCGCGACTTCTCCACGGCACACTCCCACCAGATCGACGACCTCGCCATCTGCAACTCCTGGGGCAATGTCGTCCGGCAAGGCGAGAACATTCGCTACCATCAGCATAACAATGCCTACATCAGTGGTTCGTTCTATCTGAGCGATGGTTCACCGTTCAACATCCTTAACCAGCACCACGGCAACCTGTTCAACTTTGCGCCGGCGAAAGTGCCGGGACCGAATTACCGCGCGATGGATTCTTTCACCATCAACCCCAAGCCGGGCCGTCTCGTATTGTTTCCCGCCAACCTGATGCACTGCGTGCTGCCGTCCCAAAGCATAGCGCTACGCTATTCAATAGCATTCAACGTGATCCCGCTTGGCAAGATCGGCACGGCAACGAGTCTGATGGAAATAAGATTGGGTTGAAGCAGCGCTTCAGTGCGTCATCGCATAGATGACGTAGTTGATGCCGAAGCGATAGGCCAGCGCCGTCATCGGTTCGGGATAGTACGGATCATCGGCATGCTCCCAGGCATCGCCCATGTCCATGTTGAAATTGATCGCCACCATCAGGCGGCCTTCATCATCGTAGATGCCCGCCCACTTCTGCTCACCTTCCAGCTGCGCCTGAATGCTGCCATCGCCCGAACGATAGAGATGACGTTCACCGGGAATCTGCGTCAGCGTGTCGAGGTCGTACAGCACGTGGAAAACTTCGTCCCGTTTTGGATCTAGTGTGACGACCGGATAGTCGGGCAAAACCCTGGCCATGGCATTGATCATGATTTGCCATTGATAGTCGTTATGGAAATCGTCGAGCACAAGGAAGCCGCCTTTCAACAGATACTCCCGCAACTTGGCTGCCTCTTCCGGCGACGGACTCCACTCGCCCTGGCCAATCTGCTGTGCAAACAACCACGGATGATCGAACAGGGCCGGATCCAGCAGATCAAGGTGGTGACTGTCGTCCGCCATGTTGACGTTGGTGAGACGCTGGATGCCGCCATGGAAATGCAGCTCCGCTTCCGGGTAATCAATCGCCCACCAGCCCCGCCGCAAACCATAACGCCCGCGATTGGCGGAACCGCCATCCTGGTAAATCATGCGTGCCATATGGAACTCGGCCAATGGCTGCTTGTCGTCTTCGTCGTCGATGGACTGGTTAGCCGCCGGGCGAGGTGTTCCTCTGAATTGAGCCAATTCATTTGCAGGAGGCTGCGCCAATTCATTTGCAGGAGGCTGCGCCAATGCATCCAATGGCAGCACCAGCAAGCCGCAACACAGAGTAATCAATGACGGAAGTTTCAAATTCATGCCCGGACTATAAAGAACTTTCCCCGCGCAAACCATGCCGAAACCGAGGATAAACCAAGGCTAAACCACCTCTAGCCGAATGACATCAAACGCCGGTTCCTCATAAGGATGACTGCTACGCAACGCCGTAACGGCCGCCTTCAACAACGAATCCTCCACCACCATTTCCACCCGCCACTCCTGCACTTTCTCAACAACCCCTTGCTGCCCCAAAAAAGGTGCACTCCCCTCCAACGCCCGGAATTGCCCTTCTCCCAACACCTGCCAACAACAACTGTCGTAATTCCCAATCCTCCCGGCTCCGGCTGCGAACAATGCAGTCTTGATCTGCTCAACATGGGTGTCAGGCACATAGAACGCGAGCTTATACATAAGCAATTCCTCAACTGTAGTGCTAACGAACACGCTCAATTCTAGAGGAGCAGGCGGCGGGACACCTGTTCTGGACCCTCGAAGGCCATGGATGGCCTGAGCGGGAGCGCACACGGATGTGCTTGTAGCGATCCAGA